>NZ_JSYC01000152.1:0-678 GCF_054823965.1 Gordonia sp. GN26
CGGCCAGAACAACTCCCACACCGACACATCAAACGACACCGGCGTCTTCCACAACACCACATCATCACCGGTCACCCCGAACAACGACTGCATCCACCCCAACCGATTCACCACCGCCCCATGCGACACCGTCACACCCTTCGGCCGACCCGTCGACCCAGACGTGAACAACGTGTACACACCCACCAACGGCGACAACACCCCCACCTCATCCACCACCGCACCCAACTCCACACCACCATCAACACCCGAAACACCCGACCCCACACCACAATCCACCACCAAACGCTCCACACCAGAAGGCACCACCACCTCCTCAGACCCCCGCGTCAACACCACACCCACACCCGCCGTCGACAACATGTAACCCACCCGCTCAACCGGCGCATCCACCTCCACCGGCACATACCGCCCACCCACAACCACCACCGCATGCACCGCCACCAACAACTCCAACGACCGCGACATCACCACCCCAACAGCAGAATCCACCCCCACACCCACACCCAACAACCGCCGCGCAACCCCCGCCACCAAACCACCGAACTCCCCATACGACACCACCCGATCCCCACACCACACCGCCACCTGCGACCCCGACAACCCCACCCGCTCAGCCACCACCGAACCCACCGAACGACCACCCCACCCCAACTCCACCACCGCACCCCGAGACCA
>NZ_JSYC01000153.1:0-751 GCF_054823965.1 Gordonia sp. GN26
TCGCCCAGTTGCCGCCCGGCACCCCCGCCGATGCCGTGGTCGCCGCGCTGGCGCGCGCGAAGGCCGAGGCCGTCGCCGCGCTCCCGGACCTCGCCGGCGCGGTCGAGAACGGCGAGACGGTCGTGGTGATCGGCTGCGACTCGATGCTGCTTCTCGGCGACCGCCTGCTGGGCAAGCCACACACCCCCGAACGCGCACTGGCCCAGTGGGGCGAGATGCGCGGGCGCAGCGCCGATCTGCTCACCGGTCATCACCTGATCCGGCTGAGCCCCGGCGCCGATTCCGCCACCGCGGCCGGAACCTCCTCCACGACAATCCATTTCACCGACGCCCACGACGACGTGATCGCGCGCTACGTGGACAGCGGCGAACCGTTGCAGGTCGCGGGCGCGTTCACCCTCGACGGCCTCGGCGGCTGGTTGGTCGAGCGCATCGACGGCGACCCGTCGTCGGTCATCGGGATCGGCCTACCGCTGGTCCAGCGCCTGCTGACCGAGGTCGGGTTGTCGGTCACCGACTTCTGGCTGCACTAGCCCACCCAGATTGATGTCGCGCGCGACATCAATCTGTGGGAACGACTTCAGCCGAAGTCGGACAGCCGGACTGATGTCGCGTGCGACGTCATTCCGCATTCGTCCATCCGCGGCGATGCCGCTCCCGAGGTGCGAGCGAGCGCTCCCACTCGCTCCCTGATCCGAAAGAGCGCTACGCACCCATGTCCGCTGCCTGATCCGAAAGAGCGCGACGCACC
>NZ_JSYC01000004.1:0-21260 GCF_054823965.1 Gordonia sp. GN26
GCCGAGTAGCGACGACCGAGCGGAGCGAGGGTGCCGCGTATCGAGGTCACCCGAACAACGGTCTAACCGAACAGCGACGCCGACCCGAGCACCCGCGACACGCTGATCTCGATCACCACGCGTCGGGGGTTGGGCTTGGGCTGCCGGTACCGCTGCGCGTAGCGCTGTTCGGCCTCGCGGACGCGGTCCGGTTCGCGGCTGATGCGCGCCGGGCCCTCCAGGGTCAGCCAGCGCGGACCCTCGACGTTCGTCACCGCCGCATAGCCACCGCGTTCGACGTTGCGCACCTTCTGGCTGCCGTCGAACGTGATCACCCGCGCGAGCCCGGCGTCGGGGTCCCAGGTGAATCCGACCGCGACCGAATGCGGTGTCCCGTCGGCGCGCAGCGTCGTGAGTGTGCCGAGGTGGCGTTCGGTCAGGAACTCGACGGCGGCGGGGCCGATGTCGGCAGCGGTGCGTGGCATGACAGCCACGCTAGCGCGACGGGGTGGCAGGAGGGCCCCGGGGCTGGTGCGATACTGCTGTGCATGGCGTCTGAGACATCTCCGGGTTCGCTCGTCCTGTTCGGCGGCCGCAGTGAGATCGGGGTGGCCACCGCACAGCGCCTGGCCGAAGGACGGACGGTGGTCCTCGCGGCCCGTCGGCCCGACGACCTCGCCGACCAGAAGGCCGTCCTGCTCGACGCCGGCGCGACCGCCGTGCACACCGTGGCCTTCGACGCGAACGACATCGACAGCCACCCCGGGTTGATCGCCTCGCTGGCCGAGAAGTTCGGCCCGATCGGCATCGCGATCGTCGCCTTCGGGATTCTCGGCGACCAGGCGCGCGCGGAAGCCGATGTCGCGCATGCCCTGCAGATCGCGCACACGGACTACTACGCACACGTCAGTGTTCTGATTCCGCTGGCCGCCGCCCTGCGCGCGCAGGGGTCCGGCACGATGATCGTTTTCTCCTCGGTCGCCGGTATCCGCGTGCGCCGGGCCAACTTCGTCTATGGCTCCACCAAGGCCGGCCTCGACGGTTTCGCCAGCGGCATGGCGGACTCGCTGCACGGCACCGGCGTTCGGCTGCTCCTCGCCCGACCCGGCTTCGTGATCGGCGCTATGACCAAGGAGCTGATGGAGTCCGGCGTGAAACCCGCACCCTTCTCGAAGACCCCCGACCAGGTCGCCGACGCCGTTGCCCGTGCGTACCGCAAGGGTCGCGGCGACGTCTGGATCCCGGCGGTGCTGCGGCCGGTCTTCTTCGGCATGCGTCTTCTCCCTCGTGCGGTGTGGCGGAGAATGCCCCGATGAGCTCCACGCCGTCGGGTTCGGGCGTACCGCCGCGGTTCGTGGTCGTCGGGATCGGCGCCGACGGCTGGCGCGGACTCGGCGACGCGGCGCGCGACGAACTACGCGGTGCCCGCGTGATCTACGGCGCCACACGGCAACTCGCTTTACTCGACGAGGTCGAGCACGAACTGACCGGTACACGGGAGGCGTGGCGCTCCCCGATGTCGGCACACCTCGCCGAAGTCCTCGAGATCGCTTCCGGTCAGATCCACATCCTGGCCAGCGGTGATCCCATGTTCCACGGCGTCGGCGCCAGCATCGTCGGGCGGGTGGGCGCCGACCGGGTGCGGATCTATCCGGCGGTGTCCAGCGTGAGCCTGGCCTGCGCGCGTCTCGGCTGGGACCTCGCCACGACCCGGATCGTCAGTGCCGTGACCGCCGACGCCGAGGTCGTTCTCACCGAGGCCACCGGCGGCGGACGTCTCCTCATCCTCAGCCGCGACGACACGACCCCGGCAGCTATCTCGGAACTGCTCGCGCAGAACGGGTTCGGCGACTCGACGATGACCGTGCTCGAACAACTCGGTGGGCCCGACGAGCGCATCCGTTCCTCGACCGCGGAATCGTGGGCGAATTCACCCGTGGACCCGCTCAACATCGTGGCCGTCGACTGCGCCGGACCTCGTCGTAGCAGGATGCCCGGCCGTGACGACGACACCTACGACCACGACGGCCAGATCACCAAGTCCACGATCCGTGCGATCACGGTCGCCGCTCTCGAACCGGCCGGACCGCAACTGCTCTGGGACATCGGCTCTGGTTCCGGAAGTGTGGCCATCGAATGGCTGCGCGCCGACGACCGCGGACGTGCGATCGCCTTCGAACAGAACGCCGAACGGGCCCAACGCCTGACCTCCAACGCCCGACGGCACGGCGTCGGCCATCGCCTGTCGCTTCGCGGTGCGGCACCCGAAGCCCTGTCCGACGCACCGTCTCCCGACGCGGTGTTCATCGGCGGCGGCCTCGACGAGAAGGTCCTGAACGCCGCCTGGAACGCACTCCGACCGTCCGGACGGATCGTCGTCAATGCCGTCACCGTGGAGAACCAGGAGATCCTGGTCCGTTGGCACGCCGAACGCGGCGGCACCCTGCGACGCCTGTCCGTGGAGACCGTCGCGCCGCTCGGGACGATGACCACCTGGCGGCCGGCGCTGCCGATCGTCCAGTGGGCCGCAACCAGAGACGACCCAGCACACGAGGCGGGACCGAAGGCATGACCGTCTACTTCATCGGCGCCGGCCCCGGTGCCCCCGACCTGATCACCCTGCGCGGCGCGCGGCTGCTGGGGGAGTGCCGCACCTGTCTGTACGCCGGCTCGCTGGTACCCGACGAGATGCTCGACCTGTGCCCCGACGACGCCGTCCTCGTCGACACCGCGCGGATGCCGCTGTCCGACATCGTCGATCACATCGTCTCCGCTCACGAACGCGGGGATCACATCGCCCGCCTGCACTCCGGTGACCTGTCGATCTACTCCGCGCTGGCCGAACAGCAACGCGAACTCCGGGCTCGCGGCATCCCGTTCGAGATCGTGCCCGGGGTGCCCGCCTTCTCCGCCGCGGCCGCGGCGCTCGACACCGAACTCACCGTGCCCGGCGTGGGTCAGAGCCTGCTCATCACCCGGGTGTCGACGCTGTCGACCGACATGCCCGACGGCGAGGACCTGGCAAGCCTCGCCGCAACCGGAGTGACACTCGCCCTCCATCTCGCCGCACACCGCGCCGAACAGATCGTCGAAGCGCTCACACCGCATTACGGTTCGGAGTGCCCCACCGCGACCGTCGCTTTCGCGAGTCGGCCGAACCAGCAGGTGGTGCGGTGTCCGCTGAGCCGGCTACCCGAGACGCTGCACGTCGCCGATATCCGCAAGACCGCGATCATCTTCGTCGGTAGCGTCCTGGACGCCGCGGCGCACCCCGAGGTCACCGACAGCTACCTGTACTCCCACGCCCGGATGACGAAACTCCGCGAGACACCGCACCCATGACCGATCAACAGATCCTCATCCTCGGCGGCACCGGCGAAGCACGTGGACTGGCGGCCGGACTCCTCGACGCCGGACGGTCTGTCATCAGCTCCCTCGCCGGGCGCGTGGACAATCCCCGCCTGCCTGTCGGCCCGGTCCGGATCGGCGGCTTCGGGGGAGTCGACGGTCTGCGGGAGTGGCTGATCAGCAACCGGATTCAGGCCGTCGTCGACGCCACCCATCCGTTCGCGGCGACCATCACCCGCAACGCCGCGCAGGCCGCGTCGGAGGCAGGGGTGCCGCTGCTCCGGCTCCGTCGCGAACCCTGGGTCCCGACCCAGGCCGACCGCTGGATCCGCGTTCCGGATCTCGCGGTTGCCGCCGACGAGGTACGACGCCGCGGAACGCGGGTGCTACTGACCACGGGCCGCCAGGATGTCGGCGAGTTCGCCGGCATCGACGACGTCTGGTTCCTCATCCGCGTCGTCGACCCGCCGACCGCGGAACTGCCTGCACACCACGAGATCCTGCGGTCCCGAGGACCGTACGACTACGACTCGGAGCTCGCACTCCTGCGCGAGAACCGGATCGATCTGCTCGTCACCAAGAACAGCGGGGGAGCGCTGACGAAGGCGAAACTCGACGCCGCCGCGACCCTGGGCATCGACGTGATCGTCGTCGACCGTCCGATCGAACCCGACGTCCCGGCGGTGTCAGACGTCGCTGCCGCCCAGGCTTGGCTCGAGCGGCTGCTCGGCTGAGATCTGTTCCGGCTCATCGGCCGGGGTGTGCCGGCGGGGCGTGAACACCAGGGAGCCGGCGGCGCGCGAGACGACGCGGGTCGCCGATGACCCGATGATGAGCAGCGTCCGCATGTCGACGACTTCCGGGTCGAGGTCGGCGACGGTTGTGGTGCACAGCGTCTGTTCCGGGCCACCCACGTCGCGACCGAGAACGACGACGCGATCCGGCGACACCGTCTGCAACAGCGTGTGTTTGAGGGCCCCGACCTGCCATGAGCGGCTCGCCGAACCCGGGTTGTAGACGGCGATGACCAGGTCGGCGGCCAGTGCGGCACGGATGCGACGTTCGATCACCGACCACGGCTTGAGGCGGTCGGACAGGGAGATCACCGCGAAGTCGTGACCGAGAGGCGCACCGACGGCCGCCGCCACCGCGGTTGCGGCGGTGACACCCGGAACCACCCGGACCGGGACGTCATGCCACTGCGGCTCGGCGGCCACCTCGGCGACCGCGGCCGCCATGGCGAAGACACCGGGGTCGCCCGATGACACCACGGCCACCCGGGCACCACGTCGGGCGAGGTCGAGTGCGAATTCGGCGCGTTCGGACTCGACCCGGTTGTCGCTGGCGTGCACGCGCTGGCCGGGCCGCGGGGTCACGCGCTTGAGGTAGGTCGTGTAACCGACCAGGTCGGTGGCGGTGGCGATTTCGGCGCGCACCTCCGGCGTCGTCCAGCTGTCGTGGCCCGGTCCCAGGCCGACGACCACCAGCTCGCCCGGTACCGGTTCCGGCTCGAAGCGCGGGTTGTTCCGGCGGCCGGGAACCACGAGGATCGAGAAGTACGGCACCTCAGCAGGATTCACGTCCGCGGCCGGTAGCACACGTTCGACGGTGGTCGAGGCCCGTTCGACATAGAAGGCCTCGTCGAGACGACCCGCCTCGCGCAACGCCTCCCGCACCCGTTCGAAGGTGCGACCCAGCTTCATGATGACGATGGCGTCGGCAGAGCGGAAACGGAAGAGCAGCTCCTCCGTCGACGCCGTACCCGGCACCACCGTGAGGGTCTCCTCGCCCTCGACCAGCGGAATGCCGGTGGCCGCCGACGCCGCGCTCACCGACGTCACACCCGGCACGATCTCGGCGTCGAAGTGCGGGGACAGCCGCTTGTGCATGTGCATGTAGGAGCTGTAGAAGAGCGGATCCCCTTCGGCGAGAAGGACGACGTCCCGGCCCGCACGCAGGTGGACGGCGAGTCGCTCCGCGCTTTCGGTGTAGAAGTCGTCGAGCGCGCCCTGGTAGCCCCCGGGATGGTCGGTGGTCTCGGTGGTGACCGGGTACATGAGCCGCTCTTCGGTCTGGTCGTCCCGCAGGTACGGTTCGGCGACCGACCGCGCGATGCTGTTGCCATGGCGCGCACAGTGATACGCGACCACGTCGGCGGTGCTGATCACCCGCGCGGCCTTGACCGTCATGAGTTCGCTGTCGCCGGGGCCGAGGCCGATGCCCCAGAGCTTGCCCGGAATGACGTCGTCGTTGACTGCAGGCACATTCACTCCTGAGGGGTGGCGAGCGCGTTGACGGCAGCGGCGGTGATCGCCGACCCGCCACGACGACCGGTGACGGTGATGAACTCGAGATCGGTGCGGGCAGCGAGGGCCTCACAGGATTCCGCCGCGCCGACGAAACCGACAGGTGCGCCGACGATCGCGGCCGGGCGGGGCGCGCCCTCGTCGATCATGTCGAGCAGGGCGAACAACGCGGTCGGGGCATTGCCGATCGCGACGACCGAACCCTCGAGGCGTGGCAACCAGAACTGTAGGGCGGCAGCGGTTCTTGTGGTACCCATCTCCTCGGCGAGGGCGGCGAGGCCCGGTTCGGAGAGGTGGCACAGCACTTCGTTGTCGGCCGGCAGACGTTTGCGGGTGATTCCGGAGGCCACCATCGACGCGTCGCAGAGGATCGGGGCGCCGGCCTCGAGTGCCCCGCGGGCCGCGCGCACGACGCCGGGCGTCGCGACGACGTCGCGCGTGAGATCGGTTTGTCCGCAGGCGTGGATCATTCGGACGACCACGGTCGACACATCGGAGTCGAAGGCGGACAGGTCCGACTCGGCCCGGATCGTTGCAAAGGACTGGCGGTAGATCGCGGCGCCGTCGCGCAGGTACTCGGTCATGGTGCGCACGAGCCTAGCGGCGATGCCGGTCGTACCCGCCCCCGGGCGTGGCCTGCACCGACAGGTGAGCGCCCGCGGGGGAGCCGCAGCGACGTTCACAACCGACCCAATGTTCGCGGTCGCCGACCGGGAGGCCCACCTCCACGTGTGCGAGAAGGTCGTCGCGCACCGGGGCGTTGGCGGATCCGCAGCCGGGGGCGCCCACACAGCAGCTGACTCGCGCCCACGGCGAGTTCGCGTCGAAGATCAGACCCATCGGCGCGAGAACCCGCACCACGGTCTCGGCCACACCTTCACCGAGGTCGCAGATCAGGATCTCCCGGTCCGGGGTGAAGACCACCGGCGACTCGACCGCGCCGATGAACTCGGCCAGGCGCGCGGGCAGCCGGCCGAGTTCGACGACCGAGCCGAGCAGCACCGATCCGTCGTCCTGATCGAACCAGCCCACGATCGGCCCCGGCGGGTCCGGTATGTCTTCTTCGCCGGATTCGACCAGGGGGGTGAGGATTTCGGCGACGCGGCGCTCCAGGCTGCTTCGGTCCTCGGCGCCGAGATCTCGTACCCGCCAGGCGCCGGGTGCCACCTTGTTCAGGCCGACGGCCACCGCGATGAGTGCCTCGACGATCCCGTCCGGCCCTTCGGCCGACCCGACCGGGACTCCACCGATGAAGATGTCGGCGACCACGGGTTCGCCCGATCGCACCACCGCACACGCATCGGCGCCGCGGCGCCGGATGTCGCCCCGGCCGTCGTCGATCCCGAACAAGAACCGTCCCGAGATCGAGGAGGCCGACGGATCGGCCCGCAGTGCGTCGTCGAGCGCCGTTGCCAGCGGACCGGCGTCGGCGATGCCGCCGATGCGGCCGGTCAGCGGGCTGACCTCGATGTTGCGCACCCTGTCGTGCGACGAGCTGGGCGCAAGGCCGGCGTTCACCACGGCGTCGGCCACGGCCTCGACGTCGGTGATGCCTCGGAGCTGCAGGTTCCCGCGTGCGGTCAGTTCGAGGAAGCCGTCGGCGTGAGCGGCTGCCGCCTGGGCGAGGGTGGTGAGCTGGTCGGCGCGGATCCGGCCTCCGGGGAGCCGGATTCGGGCCAGCGCGCCGTCCTGCGCCTCGTGCGTGCTGAATACGCCGGGACAACGATCCCCAGACTCCCGGATCGCGGTCTCCCGGATCGTCGTGCCGGGAGCGGGTTCGGCCGCCTCAGTCATTCCCTCAGCCTACGACCGGCCCAGGTGAGGACTTCGCCGACCGGTCGCCGTACGCTGAGACCCAACCGCGAGCGGGCTGAAGCCGGTGAGAATCCGGCGCGGTCGCGCCACTGTGACGGGTCCCGACGAAAACCGGGTGCCCCAGCCAGACCAGTCCCTCGCACACACCCGACACTCCGGGCGCGACAACCCGGCGAGGAGACACGATGATTCTGCTGCTCTCGACCTCGGATACCGACCTGCTGACCGCGGCGGCCGCCGGCGAGGCGAACCCCGAGGTGGGGTTTCGCGGCGCGAATCCTGCACGGCTCCTCGTCGACGAGATCCCGGCCCTCGCCGCCGACGCCGACCTGATCGTCGTCCGCATCCTCGGCGGAACGCGCGCCTGGGAAGAGGGACTCGCCGCGGTCGAGGCGACGGGCAAACCGCTGGTGGTGTGTTCCGGCGAGCAGCAGCCGGATCCTGACCTGATGGCCCATTCGACGGTGCCGGCCGGGGTCGCCGCTCAGGCGCACGACTACCTCGCCGCCGGTGGCGTCGAGAACATCGTCAACCTGCATCACTTCCTGTCCGACACCGTGCTGTTCACCGGATACGGCTTCGAACCACCCCAGCAGACCCCGGCCTGGGGAATTCTCCAGCGTTCCTCGAACCCTGCGTCCCCCTTGCTCCCTGAGGTGCGAGGAGCGCGAGCGACGAGCCACGAAGGGCCGACCATCGCGGTCCTCTACTACCGAGCCCAGCACCTCGCCGGGAACACCCGCTACATCGACGCGCTCTGCAGCGCCATCGAGGAGCGTGGCGCCCGTGCACTGCCGATTTTCTGCGCGTCCCTGCGTACCGCTCCCGACGACCTGATCGAGCTCCTCGGCACGGTCGACGCCCTCGTGGTCACCGTTCTGGCGGCCGGGGGAGCGACCCCGGCGACCGCATCGGCCGGCGGCGACGACGAGGCGTGGAACATCGAACGACTTGCCGCACTCGACATCCCGATCCTGCAGGGCCTGTGCCTCACCGGTTCTCGCGCGGACTGGGAGGCGAGCGACGACGGCCTGTCACCGCTCGACGTCGCGACACAGGTGGCGGTGCCGGAGTTCGACGGCCGCATCATCACGGTCCCGTTCTCCTTCAAGGAGTTCGACGACGACGGTTTGCCCTGGTATCAACCGGACCCCGAACGCTGCGCCCGTGTGGCCGGCATCGCGGTGTCCCATGCTCGGTTACGGGGGATCCCGGCCGCCGACAAGCGCGTCGCCGTCATGCTGTCGGCGTACCCCACCAAACACGCCCGCATCGGCAACGCCGTCGGCCTCGACACCCCGCGCAGCCTGCTGCGTCTGCTCTCGGCACTGCGCGCGGCAGGCTACGACATCGGACCCGAATCCGGTCCCGGCGCGATACCCGGCCTCGCCGAAGATGATTCGGATGCGCTGATCCACGAGATCATCGCCACCGGCGGCCAGGACCCGGACTGGCTGACCGAAGAGACCCTCGCCGCCAACCCGATCCGCCTGCCCGCTGCGGAGTACCGCGCCTGGTTCGAGACGCTGCCGGAGGAATTGCGCAGCGCCGTCGTCGAACACTGGGGCGAGGCGCCCGGCGAGCTGTTCGTCGACCGGTCGACCAACCCCGACGGCGACATCGTCATCGCCGCACTGACTTTCGGCAACATCGCGATCATGGTGCAGCCGCCGCGCGGTTTCGGCGAGAATCCGGTCGCGATCTACCACGACCCCGATCTGCCGCCGTCGCACCACTACCTGGCGTCCTACCGGTGGATCGCGGCCCGGCAAGCCTCGGGCCAGGCCGGGTTCGGTGCCGACGCGATCGTGCATGTCGGCAAGCACGGCAACCTCGAGTGGCTGCCGGGCAAGAACCTCGGCATGTCCGCGAACTGCGGAACCGACGCGGCCCTCGGCGATCTCCCGCTGATCTACCCGTTCCTCGTCAACGACCCGGGAGAGGGGACCCAGGCCAAGCGCCGGGCACATGCCGTCCTCGTCGACCACCTGATCCCACCGATGGCGCGCGCCGAATCCTACGGCGACATCGCCCGCCTCGAGCAGCTGCTCGACGAACACGCCAACATCACCGCCCTCGACCCCGCGAAACTCCCGGCGATCCGCCAGCAGATCTGGACGCTGCTCACCGCGGCGAAGATGGACCACGACCTCGGACTCACCGAACGCCCCGACGAAGAGGTCTTCGACGACATGCTCCTGCACGTCGACGGTTGGCTGTGCGAGATCAAGGACGTCCAGATCCGCGACGGCCTCCACGTTCTCGGCGAGCCCCCGCGCGACGACGCCGAAGTCGACCTCGTCCTCGCGATGCTGCGCGCCCGACAACTGTGGGGAGGCACGTCGGCGCTGCCTGGACTCCGCGAGGCGCTGGGCCTGGTCGAAGACGGCACCGCCGAACGCGGGACCGTCGATGTCGTCGAGGCGCAGGCCCGCGAACTGGTCGCGGCGTGTGCGAAGGACGACTGGTCTCCGACCGCCGTCGCCGAGGCCACCGCCGGACTGCCCGATGCGGTCGGCGATGTCCTGCGTTTCGCGGCCACCGAAGTCGTCCCGCGTCTGCGGCAGACGACGGGGGAGGTGCCCCGCGTCCTTCACGCCCTCGACGGCGGCTTCATCCCCGCCGGCCCCAGTGGCTCCCCGCTGCGCGGGCTGATCAACGTGCTGCCGACCGGCCGCAACTTCTATTCCGTCGACCCGAAGGCCGTGCCCTCACGGCTGGCGTGGGAAACCGGTCGCGCGATGGCCGACTCGCTGCTGGACCGCTATGTCACCGACCACGGCCACCACCCGGCGTCGGTCGGGTTGTCGGTGTGGGGGACCAGCGCCATGCGCACATCCGGCGACGACGTCGCCGAGGTTCTCGCCCTGCTCGGTGTGATGCCGGTGTGGGACGAGATGTCGCGCCGCGTCGTCGATCTCGAACTCATCGACCTCGCCGAACTGGGCCGCCCGCGCATCGACGTCACGGTCCGGATCTCCGGATTCTTCCGGGACGCCTTCCCGCACGTGGTCGCGATGCTCGACGACGCGGTCGCGCTCGCCGCGGCGGCCGACGAACCGGACGAGCAGAATTTCGTCGCCGCCCACGTCCGCGCCGCGATGGCCGAACACGGCGACCGTCGTCGTGCTGTCACCCGCGTCTTCGGCTCCAAGCCCGGAACCTACGGTGCCGGAATCCTGCAGCTCATCGACTCCCGCGACTGGCGCAGCGACGAGGACCTCGCACGGGTCTACACCGAGTGGGGCGGCTACGCCTATGGCCGCGGACTCGACGGTGTCCCGGCGGTCGACGACATGCGCGCCGCCTACAAGCGGATCGCGGTGGCCGCCAAGAACACCGACACCCGTGAGCACGACATCGCCGACTCCGACGACTACTTCCAGTACCACGGCGGCATGGTGGCGACCGTCCGCGCGCTGACCGGGACGGCGCCCGAGGCCTACATCGGTGACAGCACCCGGCCCGACTCCGTCCGCACCCGCACGCTGTCGGAGGAGACCGCCCGCGTGTTCCGCGCTCGCGTCGTCAACCCGCGCTGGATCTCGGCGATGCAGCGCCACGGATACAAGGGTGCCTTCGAGATGGCCGCGACCGTCGACTACCTCTTCGGCTACGACGCCACCACCGACGTCGTCGCCGACTGGATGTACGAGAAGCTCACCGAGTCCTATGTCCTCGACGTGACCAATCAGGAGTTCATGCAGCAGTCCAACCCCTGGGCACTGCACGGCATCGCCGAACGCCTGCTCGAGGCCGTCGAACGGGACATGTGGCACGAACCGCCCGCCGAACTCCTCGATCAGCTGCGCAACGTGTACCTGCAGACCGAGGGCGACATCGAGGCCCGCGGGGAAGACTGACGTCCTGCTGGCCGAGTAGCGACGACCGAGCGAGCGAGGACGCCGCGTATCGAGGTCAAACCCCCGGGAGAAAAATCGCTCCCTCGTTCGTTACCCCGCCAGACCCTGACATCGAGGGGTGCCCACAAGGCACCGAAAGACAGGTGAGACGACCATGGCACTCCGCTACTTCGCCGTGTACGCCCTACTGGAGATCGCCGCCTTCGTGGCGATCGCAGTGTGGCTCGGATTCGGCTGGGCCGTGCTGATCAGCATCGCGGCCGGCGTCCTGGGGTTCCTGACGCTGCGCTCGCAGGGCCGCAAGGTCTTCGGTGAGCTGCGGCGCGCCGCCAACAACGAGGTCGACGCGCGGGCGCCGCTGGCCGACACCGCCCTGGTTGCCACCTCGACGATCCTGTTGGTCATCCCCGGCGTCGTGTCGACACTCGCCGGCATCCTGCTGCTCTTCCCGCCGACCCGCAAGGTGTTGCGCCCGGTCGTGGTGGCCGTGGGCGCCAAGCGGATGGCGACCGCGATGGACCGCGCGGGCCTATACGCCACCGGCGTCTACGGCAGCCGAATCCGCGGCGGCAGCGTTCCCGGTGGCGGGACCGTCGTCGACGGCACGGTTGTGGAGTCGGACACGCCCGGAACCGGCTTCGGCCCAGGATCGGCACCGATGACCACCTCGCAGCTGCCGCCCACGCGCTGACCTGGGCACGCCCCGCGACACCCCTCCCGGCCACATTCACCCTTGGCAAGGCAGACTGAATGATCGTGGCAACCCAACTGCTTCTCGGCGGTGCCGTGTACTCGGCGGCCGCCCCCGACGCGACCGCGATGGCCATCACCGATGGGGTGGTGGTGTGGGTCGGTACCGATGACGTCGGCCGAGCACTCCACCCGGATGCGGAGATCGTCGATCTGAACGGGCTGTTCGTCAGCCCGGGATTCGTCGACTCGCACGTGCACCTCACGTCCACCGGTCTCTCGCTCGACGGCCTCACCCTCAACGAGGCGACCAGCCGGACTCACTGCCTGCGTCTCGTCGAGAAGACGGTCGCCGACGACGCCGCTGCCGGCCACGACGAGGGCGACCTCCTCTGGGGACTCGGCTGGGACGACTCGACATGGGAGGGTCCCGAACCCGAGGACGGCCGCTTCCCGACGACCAGCGAGCTCGACGCGGTCGTCGGCGGTCGCCCGGTCTATCTGGCCCGCGTCGACGAACACTCCGCGGTCGCATCCACCGCGCTGCGTCGCCTGGTCCCCGAGCTGGCCGACGCCGTCGGTTACCACCCGGAGGAGCCGCTCGTCGCGGAGGCTCATCACCTCGTCCGCGGTGCAGCCCGACTCCTCGTCACCGCCGCACACCGTGAGCGGGCGCAACGTCGTGCACTCGACGTGGCCGCCGCGCACGGTGTCGTCGCCGTCCACGAGAACGGCGGCCCCGACATCAGCGGGATGGACGACTTCCTGGCCATCGCCGACCTCGACCACCCCGTCGAGATCCGCCGCTACTGGGGACAGACCGTCACCGACGCCGACCACGCGGCCGAACTGATGACCATCACCCGCGCCCACGCACTCGGCGGTGACCTCTTCATCGACGGCGCGATCGGGTCGCACACCGCGTGGCTCAACGAGCCGTACACCGACGCCCCGGACACCCGCGGCATCAGCTACCTCGACATGGAGACGATCCGCGATCACCTCCGCGGCTGCACGCTCGCCGGCATCCAGTCCGGCTTCCACGTCATCGGTGATGCTGCCACCGGCGCCGTCGTCGCCGCTCTCACCGAACTCGCCGACGAACTGGGCACCCCGGCGATCGCCCGCTGCGCCCACCGGCTCGAGCACGCCGAGATGGTCACCGCCCGCGACGCGGAGGTCCTGGCACGCTGCGGCGTGATCGCCAGCATGCAGCCGCATTTCGACGCCGAATGGGGCGGCGAGGGCGACCTCTACGACGCCCGGCTCGGCACGGCCCGCGCGGCAACCCTCAACGATTTCGCCATGCTCGCCAAAACCGGTGTGGCGCTCTCGTTCTCGTCCGATGCCCCGGTCACGCCGATCGACCCCTGGTCGACGATCCGGGCCGCAGTCCACCATCACCAGCCCACCAACGCGATCTCGGCCCGCGGTGCCTTCGCGGCGGCAACCCGCGGGGGCTGGCGCGCCGGTGGCATCAACGACGGCCTCACCGGCACCCTGAGCCCCGGCGCCCCCGCGAGCTTCGCCGTCTGGGAGGTCGACGACCTCGTCGTCGCCGGCTCCCACGAGAAGGTGCAGCGCTGGTCCACCGACCCGCGTTCGCGCGTGCCCGCCCTGCCGGACGTCTCCCCGGGAGCCGAACTGCCGCGGTGTGTTCGGACCGTGCATCGCGGACAGGTTCTCTTCGACCGGGACGCCGGGTGAACGTCACCGACACGATGACATTCCCGGAGGAGACCGAGGCGCGCTCGCGTCGCTTCACCCTGACCTGGGACTGGAGTCTTCGCACACTGGCCGCGATCGTCGCCGGTCTGGCGATGTGGGCGGCCTTCCCGCCCCGCAATTGGTGGTTCCTCGCGGTCTTCGGGCTCGGTGTGCTCTTCACCGCGCTGTACGTACGGCGTCCGCGGGTGCGTACGGGTGCGTGGGTCGGCTTCGTCTTCGGTCTCGCCTTCTTCATCCCGCTGCTCCCGTGGATCGGCGTCTACGTCGGCCCGCTGCCGTGGCTCGCGTTGTCGGTGCTGCTGTCCGGGTACCTCGCCCTCTTCGGCGCGATCGCGACCCTGACCATGCGGCTCCCGGTACCGCCCGTCTGGTTCATGCTGTCGTGGGTTCTCGTCGAGGCCCTGCGATCGTCGTTCCCGTTCGGCGGCTTCCCGTGGGGGAGGACCGCTTTCAGCCAGGTCGACGGCCCACTCCTGCCACTGGCGTCCGTACTGGGCGCACCGGGGCTGTCGGCCGGGGTGGCGTTGTTCGGCGCCTCGGTCGCCTGGCTGCTGATCGTTCTCGTCTCCGCCTACCGCCGATCCACCCGCTCGGCGGCGGCGCTCACCGCGGACCAGCCGTCGGGGTTCGTGCGGGTCGCGACCCTCGCGGTGGCCATCGCCCTGCTCGCACCCGTGGCGGCGATCGCTCTGACCCCGGCCACCATCGACCGCACCATCTCATCGCAGTCGGTGCGTATCGGTGCGGTGCAGGGCAACGTGCCGCGCCTGGGCCTGGACTTCAACGCGCAGCGTCGTGCCGTCCTCGACAACCATGTGCGCACCACCATCGGCTACGCCCAGGCGGTCGACGCCGGCCTCGCCGCCCCACCCGACTTCGTGCTGTGGCCGGAGAACGCCTCGGACATCTCACCGTTGGACAACGCCGACGCCGCCGCCGAGATCACCCATGCCTCCGAGGCGGTCGGTGCCCCGATCCTCCTGGGCACTTTGATCCGCAATTCCGACGGCCGCCCCACCAACTCGGTGCTCGTCTGGGACGGGGCCGAGGGACCCGTCGACCGCTACGACAAGCACATTGTGCAGCCGTTCGGTGAGTACCTGCCCTGGCGCTCGTTCTTCCGACTCTTCTCGTCGTATGCGGACATGGCCGGCAACTTCAAACCGGGCACCGGTCGCACCGTCGTGGACGTGCCCGGCCGCTCGGGTGAGGTCACCGTGGGTGTCGCGACCTGCTGGGAGGTCGCCTTCGACCGTGCGGCCCGCCAGTCGATCCGCGATGGGGCGCAGATGCTCTTCGTCCCCACCAACAATGCGACCTTCGGTCGCACGGAGATGACGTATCAGCAGCTGGCGATGTCGCAGGTGCGTGCCGTCGAGCACGGACGTGCTGTGGTCGTCGCCGCGACCAGCGGTGTGAGCGCGATCATCGACGCCGACGGCTCGATCACCGAGCAATCCGGCATCTTCGCCTCGGACGTGCTGACCAGCACCCTCCCGCTGCACGACGGCGAGACCCTTGCGACCCGCCTCGGGGTGTGGCCCGAGGCACTCGCGATCGTCGTGGCGGTGAGCGGTCTTTTGTTTGCGCTGGCCTCGCGTACTAGGTTCACACTCAAGCCACGCAGGGACGCCGCACGGGCGTCCGGTGACATTTAAGGAGCTCGATGGCATCGGGGATTGACGCCTCGGCAGGACAGCGGCAGTCAGGCGGCGCGCCGCAGCCGGTGGTCGGCGCCGACGGGGCGGGCGCACTGGTCGTCGTGCCGACGTTCAACGAGCGCGACAACCTGCCGGTGATCGTCGAACGCCTCCAGGCCGCCCTGCCCGGCGTGCACCTGCTGGTCGTCGACGATTCCAGCCCGGACGGCACCGGTGAGGTCGCCGAAGAACTGGCTCGCAAGGACGCCGAGGCACATGCCGACAACGGCAAGGAGTCGGGCCGCATCCACGTGATGCACCGCCAGGAGAAGGACGGCCTC
Organism: Gordonia sp. GN26; assembly: GCF_054823965.1. NCBI lineage: Bacteria > Bacillati > Actinomycetota > Actinomycetes > Mycobacteriales > Gordoniaceae > Gordonia > Gordonia sp. GN26. The sequence goes on from NZ_JSYC01000004.1 coordinate 15,711, forward strand.
GGCAAGGCCTACCTCGCCGGGTTCGCGTGGGGCCTGAGCCGCGACTACCCGGTCATCGTCGAGATGGACGCCGACGGCAGTCACGCGCCCGAGCAGCTGCATCGCCTCTTCGACGCCATCAACGACGGCGCCGACCTCGTCATCGGATCCCGGTACGTGCCCGGCGGCAAGCTGGTGAACTGGCCCAAGCACCGCGAGTTCCTCTCGCGGGGTGCCAATACCTACGCCCGGGTCGCGCTCGGCGCCAAGGTCCACGACATCACCGCCGGCTTCCGCGCCTACCGACGCGGCGTGCTGGAGAAGATCCAGCTCGACACCGTCGAGTCGGCCGGGTACTGCTTCCAGATCGATCTCGCCTGGCGGACCGTGCGGGCCGGGTTCGACGTCCGCGAGGTGCCGATCACGTTCACCGAACGCGAATTGGGCGTGTCCAAGATGAGCGGCGGCGTCATGTCGGAGGCCTTCACCATGGTCGCGCGCTGGGGAATCCAGAGTCGCCTCGAGCGACTGGGCATCGTCAAGAGCTCCTAGCTCAGCAGTACACACAGACAAACCGGCCCGGCAGGTGTTCCTGCCGGGCCGGTCTGTCTGTCAAGCGATGGGGCTCAGTGCGTGATGCCCTTGCGACGCTGCTTCAGCAGTTCGAGGCGCTCGTTGAGGAGCACCTCGAGCTCTTCCTCGCTACGACGCTCGAGCAGCATGTCCCAGTGGGTGCGCGGCGGCTTCGTCTTCTTCTCCTCGGGCTCTGCGCCCTCGAGGATCGTGCCCTCCATGCCGTTCTTGCACGGCCATTTCGACGGCACCTCGGCGTCGTCGGCGAAGGGGACGTCGAAGATCTCACCGTTGTCCGTGCGGTACTGGACGATGCGACGCGGCGCGAGGTCGTGGTCGCGATCGGTCTCGTAGCTCACCGCGCCGAGGCGGCTACCCCGAAGTACTCGATCTGCCATGAAGGATTCCTCTCAAAGCTTCGTCAGATTTCTCAGTTTGCCGGATCTATCAGCTGTGTTCGTGCGGCGTTCACCTTCGAACGCAGCCAACTGAGTCGTCAACAGAAACATTCTACGCGCAATCGCTGGGGTGGTCCGCCACCTGCCGACGACCCGTGTTGACCCGAGGCGGCCACCCGACGTGCCGTGCCGGTTTCGGAGCGTCCCACCGGGGTACGGTCTCCGATGTGGAACAGCTCTCTCATCACCGGCGTCGCCCGTACAACTGTGCGTGGTGCGGGTCGATGATGGTCGACTCCGAACTCGGCCGGCGTCGCAAGTACTGCAAACGTTCGTGCAGGCAGCGCGCCTATGAGCAGAGAACGCTGCTCGAGGGCACCTCCATTCCCGCCGACGCCGTGATCCTCTCCGCCGCCGAGGCCGCCGACTTCGGCGATCGCATGTTCGCTCTTCGATGCGCGGCCGAGGACCTCGGCACCGCGGTCGCCGAGCGTACCGACCATGACGTCCTCGCCGAGCTGACCGACACTCTGCTCGAGCTCGCGAAGGAAGCCGAGAAGCTGCGGTGATCGCCCGCATCTTCGGCCTGTCCGCAGGCGTGTCAGTGGTCGCGCTGGTCATCGCGTACCTCTACCTCGGCTGGACCGGGCTCGCGTTGTGCGCGATCCTCGGCGTGCTCGAGGTGTCGTTGTCCTTCGACAACGCCGTCATCAACGCGACGATCCTGGAGCGGATGTCCGCGTTCTGGCAGCGCATGTTCCTGACCGTGGGTGTGCTCATCGCCGTCTTCGGCATGCGTCTGCTCTTCCCACTGCTCATCGTCTGGATCACCGGCGGCCTGAACCCGGCCGAGGCGCTGCGGCTGGCCACCAACCCTCCGCCCGACGGGCAGGCCTACTTCACCGACGGTCGGCCCAGTTACGAGACGATCCTGACCGAGGCGCATCCGCAGATCGCCGCATTCGGCGGGATGTTCCTGCTGCTGCTGTTCCTCAACTTCGTGCTGACCGAACGGGAGCGCACCTGGCTGACGTGGCTCGAACGACCGCTTGCCAAGATCGGCAAGCTCGACCAGCTACCGGTCGTGCTCGCGTCTGTCGCGCTCGTGCTCTGTGCCGAGTTCCTCGCCGCCGACGACATCCGGGCCACCGTCCTGATCGCCGGGATCCTCGGCATGGTCACCTACATCACCGTCGATGGACTCAGCTCGCTGTTCATGTCCGACGGCCCGGAACACGACGAACCCGGTCCGACCCGAGCGACCAAGGCGACCGGCAAGGCCGCGTTCTTCCTCTTCCTCTACCTCGAGGTGCTCGACGCGTCGTTCTCCTTCGACGGCGTGATCGGTGCCTTCGCGATCACCTCGGATCCGATCATCATCGCGCTCGGCCTCGGTTTCATCGGCGCGATGTTCGTCCGGTCCATCACGATCTACCTCGTGCGTCAGGGCACGCTGGGGGAGTACCGGTACCTCGAACACGGTGCGCACTGGGCGATCGGTGCGCTCGCGGTCATCCTTCTGCTGGGCGTGAAGTACCACATCGAAGAGGTCGTCACGGGCCTCGTGGGAGTGGCCTTCATAGGCGCCTCGCTCGCGAGCAGCATCCGGGCGAACAGACGCGACTCACGACGTTCCGACACCCCGTCCTCGGTGAACGCCTGACCGTCTTCCGGGAGCGCTCGGCGGGAATTCATGACCGTCGGGTGAACGTTGTGAGACACATTCGAATCACCCTGGGTCACTTGCTCCCAACTGTCGGACGACAGGTGTACAAAGGACGACGGCGGTGACATCCGTCACGCACAAATCGAGACTTTTCTGAGCCGGACGACGTGTGCCGGCGCGATGCGGAACAGAACATAGTTGGAGGTGGAATGAACGACAGGCAGCAGCAGATGATCCAGTTCGAGAAGCACTGGTACCCGTTGGGAGGTGGGTCGTCGACGCAGATCATCGAGGAATTCGGGCTGTCTGATCGGGACTTCTTCGCCGAGCTCAACCGGATCGTCGACGCCGATCCGCCGGAGGCCTTGAGCGCCGCCGAGCTCCGCCGTATGCGTGAGGTCATCCGCCGTCGTCTGTGGATGGCGCGCTAGTCGCGCACCGGGCGCGATTCTGCCGACGATCCGCGGTGAGGGGATAATCGACCCGTGCCCTTCTCCGACGACGATCTCGAATCGTTCTACCGCGAGATCGAGGCACGTACGGCTTTCCACGAGCTGATGCACACCCGTCCCGCTCGACGGCCGGAGCGCCGGATCGAGACGGCCGAGTGTCCGACACCGGACAAGCTTCCCTTCTCGTCGCCGGCCGACGCGCTCGATGGCATCGATCGCATCATGCGGCGAGCATTGGGAACGCTGTCCCTGCGCTACTACGAGTGCACGTGCGGCGCCTGGCACATCACCAGTTCGGCACCGCTGACGTATCGACCCGCCCCGCCCACACCGCGCAGGCGAAAGGGTAAGAAGAAGCGGTGATCCCGCCGACTTCGTTCCCGACCGCGACCGTCGAACTCGCCTGCGCCGACCCTGCACTCGCCGCCCGTACGCACGAGACCCTTCTCGGTTTATCCGGGGCGCCCGATGCCGATTCGCCGGTGGTGGTCGGCAACACCGAGCTCCGGTTGCGCCGGGCGCCCGTCGAAGAGGGTGACGCGGACGCCGGCCATCGCGTGTACTTCGCGGTCGACGACGTCGCGACGATGCATCAGCTGCTGGCCCGACGCGGCTTCCCGGTCGTCGAGTCGCCCCTCGGGGTGATCGGGGAGACGACCCCGCTCGGTGTCGCCGCTCGCGACACCCTGGGGGTGTCGGCGCATGCCGGCGACGTGACCGGGATGGACCACCTCGTCTTCACCTGCGACGACCGCGATCGGGCTGTTGCGCTGTTCGGTGGCGTCTTCGGCTTGGACTTCCGCCTCGACCAGCCGATCGGCGACAACGCACGGCAGCTGTTCTTCCGGGCCGGCGACCTCATCATCGAGGTCGTCACCGCGGTGACCTCGACCGAACCGCCGACACCTGCCGCGACCTCGCTGTGGGGTGTCGCCTGGCGGTCCGCCGACGTCGAGGCGACCTACGCGCGTCTGTCCTCGGCGGGCCTGGACCTCAGTGAGATTCGCACCGGCCGCAAGAAGGGCACCCGGATCTTCACCGTCCGAGAACGCGCCCTCGGCACCCGCACGGTCATCATCGGCCCTGCCTGAACAGGAAAACCCTGGCCTCCCCGTGGGTGCGATCTGCCTTGTGCTGTTCGGTCGGTCGTGCCTCGCCGCCGGGTGAGATCTGCCTTCTCGCCAATCGGTCGTGCCTCCACGCCGGTTGAGGTCCGCCTTCTCGCCGGTCAGTCGTGCCTCCCCGCCGGTTGTGATCTGCCTTCTCGCTGGTCGGTCGTGCCTCCCCGCCGGTTGAGTAGGCGAGGAGCGCAGCGACGAGCCGTATCGAAACCTGGGTTTCCGACGGCTCCTGCGCTAATCTGACTACGAATGTTGTCGAAAAGCACGCTGGCGAAAACGACGTTGGGGGCACCATGACCGCGGTACACGACGAACCGACGACTGCCGATCCCGAGGACACCGACCGCCTCATCAACCACCGCGACGACGAGATCGAACTGATCCCGCCCGACTCGCTCACCGCGCAGCTCACCGGTCTCTACACGTTCCTGCCGATCAACGGCGCGGCATTCGTGATGCAGGTGATGCACCCGGTGATCGGCGATGTCGTCAACAAGTACTCGGTGTTCCGCACGGATCCGGTCGGGCGTGCGATCCGGTCCGCCGACTCGGTGCTGCGCTGGACCTACGGCGGCCAGGAAGCCATCGCCGAAGGACACCGCCTGCGCAAGCTGCACCAACCGCTGCAGATGCGCAACGCCGAGGGCAAGCACATCAGTGCGCTCAACCCGGAGGCCTACGCGTGGGTCATCGCGACCGCGTTCCCCACGATGACCACCGCCGCGCCGCTCGTCCTCGGCCGTGAGTTCACGCTCGAGGAGCGCAAGGAGCTGCTGCGCGACAACCGTCGCATCGCCAAGATCGTCCAGGTCCCGATGAAGGGATACCCCGAGACCCTCGAGGAGTTCGACGAGTACTTCGACGACTTCATCGAGAACAAACTGACCCGCCACCCGGTCGCCGTCGAACTCATCGAGCAGATGCGGGCCGCCCCGCCGGTGCCGAAGACCGTTCCCAAGGTGTTGCGCCCGGCCGCCAAGAAGGTCGCCGCCACCGCGTCGGTCCCGTTCCAGGACTTCAACTACCTCACCACCGTCGGTGTCATGGACCCGCGCGTGCGCGAGATCCTCGGCCTGACGTGGACCGACGAGGAGCAGCGCCATCTCGAGAAGATCCACCGCCGCCTACGGTTCGCCTACCGCACCCTGCCCGAGCGTGCGACCTACTTCCCGCTGGCCTACCACGCCCGTCGCCACCACGACGCGATCCAGGCCATGAAGAGACGCGAGAAGCAGAGCGCCGCCTACAAATACGCCGCCAAGTGACCATCTCGCTGGTTGATCAGGTGAGGAGCGCTGGCGACGAGCTGTCCGTCTGCTGGTTGAGTAGGTGAGGAGCGCTAGCGACGAGCCGTATCGAAA
>NZ_JSYC01000038.1:0-44157 GCF_054823965.1 Gordonia sp. GN26
CTGACCGAGCAGGGCATCCCGGCGGTCGACCTGCACGGCAACCTGAGCCAGGCCCAGCGCGACCGCAACCTCGCCGCCTTCGGTGAGGGAGACGTCCGCGTCCTCGTCGCCACCGACGTCGCCGCGCGCGGTGTGCACGTCGACGCCATCGAGCTGGTCGTCCACGTCGATCCGCCCGCCGAGCACAAGGCTTACCTGCACCGCTCGGGCCGCACCGCGCGTGCCGGCAGCTCCGGTGACGTCGTCACCGTGTGCCTTCCCGAGCAGCGCCGTGAGGTCTCGCAGCTACTGCGCAAGGCCAAGATCAAGGTCACCCCGAAGCAGGTCGACGCCAAGGCCGACGCCGTCGACGAGCTCGTCGGCGAGCGCGCACCCCGCGTCTCCGCTGCCGAGCGTGCGGCCGCCGAGGCCGCTCGTGGCGGCCGGCGCGATGGTTCGCAGGGCGGTCGCTCGCAGGGTGGCCGTTCGCAGGGTGGCCGTCGCGGCGGCGGACGCCCGGGCCGCGCTCGCGGTGAAGGACGTGGCAACGGTGCCGCTCGCGGCGAGAGCCGTGGCGGCGCACGCGGTCAGGGCGGAGAGTCGCGCTCCGGGGGGCAGCGTTCCACCGACGATCGCTCGGCCGGCCAGTCCCGTTCGGCGGGCCAGTCGCGTTCGGCAGGGCAGGGTCGCTCGGCGGGTCAGCCCCGTACCGGCGATCAGCATCGTGCCGGTGGACGCGCACAGGGCGGACGCCGTTCCTCCCGCCGTCCGGCCGGTTCGCCGACCAACCGCTGAACCAACGCCCTACACAACTGAATCAAGCCCGCTGGACTAGGCGGGTAGGAACTTCGAAGCAAGCCGTGGCGCAAGCCACGGCTTGCTTCCCCATGCGAAGGCTCTTCCGGTCAGTGCAGCCCAGGTGGGGGAGAGCCGACCGTAGCCGGTCAGCAGTGCGGCTGTCGGGTCGACGCTGATGTGGACATCGGGGCGTCGGGGCTCGTCGGGGTTGATGACCAGCTCGCCGTCGGTGAATTCGTAGACGTAGCGTTCCGAACATCCGCGTAGCCGGATGTCATAGGTGGCCCGGTGTCCTGCCGCCATCGTCGTGTCCACCCAGCTGGGCAGGATCTGCTGTCGCCCGCGGACGATCATCAGCACCACCTCGGGCTCGACCCGCCAGCGGGCGCCGACCGCTCGCGCGACGTCGAAGCCGTGCACCACGAACTCGCCGATGAGGATGCCCAGCGCGGCGTCGGCGCGGATCAGCCGGTCACCGTCGAACCGCATCTTGGGGACCTGCGCGTTGAAGTGTGAGACGGCGTCGACCAATGTGTCGAGGTCGTCTCGCAGCTGGCGGGCGAGAACCGACACCTCACGGGTCGGCAGGTTTGCGATCTGCTTCGCGTTGAAGTCCGGGACGTCGATCGCCTGGCGACACCATTCCCCCTCGCCGCGCGCGAGCTCGAGAAACCGAGTCGGTGCCAGGGCAACGTGCCCCAGGCAGTCGACCAGCGTCCATCCCGGTGTATCCGGCACACGCGTCTCCGGCTCGTCGACCCCCTCGACGAGTTCCAGAAAGCGTTCCCCGGTGGTCAGCGCGGCGTCGGTGTAGTCAAACCTCGAGAACATCCCCGTCACGCGTGGTTCCTCCCCCACATGGGGCGCAAGACTACTCGTGCGTAATGCGACGTGCGACACATACTTTGGAGCCGGCCGGGTTCCGGTGCCGATAGGGAACGCGCACAACGACATCCGAAGTCGAGCCGCGCTGGTCCCAGGTCTTGAGCCCAGGTTCAGGGTGCCTCGCCCAATCGGACGAACACGACACCGGCGACGATCAGCAGGCCACCGAGAAGCTGTATCGGCGCCGGGAGCTCGTCGAGGGCGAGCCAGGCGAACAGCACCGCGAACAACACCTCGGACAGGGCGACGAACGACATCACCCGGGCGCCGAGTATCCGGCCGGCCGCGATGCCGAAGGCGTACGCCATCGCGGCTGACACGACACCCAGCATCAGCAGAGGAGCCCACCAGGGCAGCGAGAGGTCGCCGATACGGACCGCCGAGGTCGACGCGGTCATCGGCAGCGCTCCGATGACTCCGGCCGCGGCGAGCGTGATCGCGCCGATCACGAGACCGCCGGCCGCGAGCGCGAGGGGCGGCAGACCGGTTCGTTCGTCGGCGGAGATCACGAAGTAGGCAGCAGCACCCACCATCGCGGCCAGAGCCCACAGAACGCCCACGACGCTGATCGAGACCTCTCCCGTCAGGTCGAGGACCAGGGCGAGGCCCGCGATCGCGAGAGCGGCCCCGAACACGGTGACGCGGGTGGGTCGCTGGGCGTGCCGCAGCCACATCCACACCAGGACCGCGACCGGTGCGGTGTACTCGATCAGCAGAGCCACGCCGACCTGCAGGTAGGTCACGGCATAGAAGTAGGCCAGCTGGCATCCCGCGACGGCCAGTAGTCCGTAGGCGATCAGCACCCACCAGGATCGGGCGGGGGATTGTGGGGGCACCGGCGGTGGCAGCAGGGGCTGTCGGTCTCGGAAGGCGAGCAACCCGGGAACCGCGAGTACGGCAGCACCCACCGCGATGCGCACGGTCACGGTCGCTCCCGCCGACCACCCGGACTCGATCATCGCCCGGGCCAGGACCCCGGAGATGGCGAAGCAGGCCGACGAGATCAGCGCCAGTGCGATACCGACGGACGGTCGGTGACCACGGGTCTGGACAGGGCCGCTCACGGATTCTTCGCGGCCACGATCGCCGCACGTACCGCTTCTCGGCACTCCTCGCCGTGAGGTTCCCCGACGCCCAGGTAGTAGCTGCCCGGACGGCCGCTCTCGCCGGCGAAGCCGACCACCGCGAATCCGTCCGGGGATTCCGGCGTCTCGATCGAGGCAATACCCAGCGGCACCGACAGCGCCGAGATCCCGCGCTTCGCCCCCGAGTTGACGATGACGAGGTGCGTCGGATGCAGGACGACGAGCGTCTGGTTCTCGGAGTCGGGGTCGACGGGGTTCGCGCGCCGGCCGAGCACTCTGCCGATCGCGGAGGTAGCGGGCGGGTTGATGCTCCGGGTGCTCCAGGCGGGAAGGTCGTCGGTGACGGTCAGTTGCCGCGAGTCGGCGTGGTCACGCAACGCCGCCGCGACGTCGGCCGGCAGAGCGGACAAATCGGCGCGCACGGTGGTGCGCTGGTATGCGGGCCCCATGGTCGATCAATCTATCGGAGAGTGCACCGGTCTCGAGATCGGTGAGCAACGACGCCACGGTCTCCGCGGAGTCGGTCTTGTTGGTCCCGATGAAGCCCGACGGTCCGCGCTTGATCCACCCGGTCACGTAGACGCCCGGCACCGGTTGCCCACCGTCCATGACCCGGCCGGCGCGGTGCGGGATGACTCCGGTCGCGTCGTCGAACGGCAGACCGGGCACGGCGACCCCGCGGTAGCCGACCGAGGTCAGCACGAGTCCGGCGTCGACGGTGGTGGTCTCACCGGTGGGTTCGATCCCGGTCACGACATCCGCATCGTCGACCGTCAGGCGGTTGCGGCCCACGACGACGCCGGTCGCGCGTCCCTCGCCACCGGTCACCTCGAGCGGGGACCCGAAGAACGCCAACCGGATTCGACGACCCTGCGGTTCGGTGGCGGCGCATTCTGCCAGGATGTCGAGCTTGGCGCGAATGGTGGCGTCGAGTTCGCCGTCCACGTGGGCGGATTCGAGATCGTCGGGATCCACGGTCACCGAGACGCCCGAATCCACGAGCCCGATCAGCTCGGGCAGGGTGAACGCGGCGTGGGCGGGTCCGCGTCGTCCCAGCACGACCACCTCGCGCACCGACGAGTCCTGCAGCACGGCCAGCGCGGCCGGTGAGATGGACGTGTCGGCGAGTGTCGCCGGGTCGGCGACGAGGATGCGTGCGACGTCGAGTGCGACGTTGCCGTTACCGATGATCACCACGCGGTCGGTGGACAGGTCGACCTCGAGGTCGGTGAAGTCCGGATGGCCGTTGTACCAACCGACGAACGACGTGGCAGACGTGACACCTTCCTGACCGATCCCCGGCAGGTCCAGCGTCTTGTCGGTGGGGGCGCCGCCGGCCCAGATGACACCCTGGTGGCGGGACCGCAGGTCGTCGAGCGTGATGTCGCGTCCCACTTCGGTGTCGAGGAGGATCTCCAGGTTCGGGTTGCGTGCGATGTCGTCGAACAAGCGCATCACCTTGCGGGTGTGCAGGTGGTCCGGGGCGACGCCGAAGCGTGCGAGGCCGAAGGGCCGATCGAGACGCTCGTACATCGTCACCGAGACCTGGGGGTGCCGCAGCAGTTCGTCGGCGGCGTACATCGCCGACGGACCCGACCCGACGATGCCGACCGACACCTTCTCGTCGACCGCGAGCTGACGCGGACGGTCGATCGGGGCGAGCGGGAGCCGGCGCGCGGGGTCCACCGGGAAACGCGCTGCACCATCGACGGTTTCGCGGTACTGCGAGGCGTTGACCTCGGCGAATCGCTCCTGCCCCTCGGGCAGGCGGTGACCGGGGACGATGGCGCCGACGGGGCACGCGCTGACGCATGCGCCACAGTCGACGCAGGTCGCCGGGTCGATGTAGAGCATCTCGGCGATGCCGAAATCCGGCTCTTCCGGAGTGGGGTGGATGCAGTTGACGGGGCATGCGTAAACGCACGACGCGTCGCCGCAGCACGCCTGGGTGACGACGTGAGGCATGGGGTCGGTTCGCTACCTGTGGGTGAGAGGAGGGATCAGGCGGCCGTGTAGGTCGGCTCGCTGCGGAAACGCGAAGGGCGGCCGCTGATTCCGAGCGCACGCCACAGCAGACGCGACACGGGGTTCATCAGCCCGCTCTGGTCGGCGAGCATCCGGACGTCGCCGAAGACGTTGCGCAGGAAGCGCTTCGACTCCTCGGACCGCCAGAAGATGTCCTTCATGACCTCGCGCGGGACGTCGAACTCCTTGGCGAAGGAACGCGGCGGCACCACGATCGCGCTGCACAGGGTGCGCATGGTCAGCGGCAGCATGAGCGACAGCAGGAAACGCTGGAAACGGTTGCGCTGCGGGACCTGCTCGCGGATGAAGTGGTGGGCGAACGAGATGTGCCTCGCCTCTTCGGCGACGTGGAGCTGCATGACCGCGGCCATCGTCGGGTGCAGGCGGGCGCGGGTTCGCAGGAAGTCCTTCTGGATGTGGTCGATCGGCTCTTCACCGCCGAGCACGCCGAAGAAGAAGACGATCGGGAACACCGTCGAGACCAGTGGGACGAACGGCGAGATCAGGCGGTACCCGACCTTCGCGCCGGGAACGTCCATGCCGACGCGGTTCACGAACTCCTGGAACATCAGGGTGTGGTTGCACTCCTCCTTGGATTCGTGCGTGGTGTACCGGAATTCGCGTGCGCCGTTGGGGAGTTTGAAGCTGTATTGCATCAGGCCGCGGATCAGCACGGACTCGAACTGCAGGCCGACCTTGGCGACGTTGGCCTGGCGCCACATGCCGATCTCGATCTGCTTGGTCTCCGGGAGCTGCTGGTACCAGGGATGGCGGCCGATCGGGTCGACCTCGTAGGACAGGATCCATCGCGGATCGTTCTCCGTGATCGCCATGTGCGGCGCATCCCAGTCGATGTCCACGTAGGGATCGAAATTCCGGTGAACCGAGGCCGAGGACAGGTCGTCGAGTACCTGCCCGTAGTCCTGCTCGCCGCCCGTTTTGTCGTGTTCGGGAACGTAGCGGGCGGGGCTGTCGCCGGCGGTGTGCAGGGAGTTCGGATTCGTCAATGCTTTGGTCATCGTCGCGTCCTTCGAGGTGGGCCGGGCTGCGTGAGGGCTGCCACAGCGGATGACTCGAACGTATTTCGACGCTCCGTTATTTGTCAACAGTCAATGTCACGTTCCGTGGCCGAGACGCCTGCGCGGGCTGCGTCCGATCGTGCCCGGTTCATCCGCTGACCTGCCGAGACGGGCGTAATTCGATCGGCTGGTTTCACCCTGTTCCGGGCCACTCCGCGCGTTAGAGTTACCACACCGTCCCGTGCCACCCGACCTCATCGGAGGAAGCGATGTCCCGTCGTGCCCCGTACGCGCCGAGCAACCCCGGTGCGCGCGCATCGGTCCGGGGACACCGGTGAGCCGACCCCCTCAGGGACCGACGCGAATCCCCGCCCCGGGACCGTTCCCGCCGCGTGTGCCCGGACAGTTCCCGCCACGTCCCGCCGCACACCCCGCCGCACGACCCGGCCCCGGCGGCCGCGGTGACCTCACGCCGCAACTCGTCGACACCGACGTCTGGACCGAGGCGATGGTGGAGGCGGCGGGCATCCCGATCGTTGACGTCCCGTTCGTCACCGTCGGCTCGGGGATCGGCTCCTTCATCACCGTCGACTATCTGCGGATCTGTGGTGTCCCGCTCGAGCAGATCGCGGTCCTCGGGCCGCAGGACGTGCCGTGGCACAGCTACGAGTACCTGACCCGGGTGTCGCAGATCCCGCGCGGCGAACGACTCCGGTCGGATTCGGCCTCGACCCCCGACAACATCTGGGGGTTCCCGTCATATGCCGTCCGCGAGGCGTGGGCCGACAAGAAGATCAAGCCGCTGTGGAACGTCCTGGTGGAGCCGATCTTCGCGAACTACTACACCCCGAAGGCGGGACAGGCGTTCGAGTCGATGGAGAAGGAGTGCCATCGCATCGGCTACCCGAAGTGCCTGCACCGTGGGCAGGTCCGCATGATCCGACGCCGCGCGGGCGGCGGCTACTTCACGATCCTCACACCGCCACAAGGCAGTTCGCCGACCAAGCGGGTGGCGTTCCGCAGTCGCTGGGTGCACGTGGCCATCGGGTACCCGGGGATCAAACTGTTGCCGGACCTGCAGGCGTTCCGCGAGACCTATCGCGACGCCAGTAAGGTCGTCAACGCCTACGAATCCCACGAACACGTCTACCAGTCGCTGCAACGCAAGCCGGGTACCGTCCTGATCCGCGGTGCCGGCATCGTGGCATCGCGTGTGCTGCAACGCCTCATCGACGACCGGGATGCGCTCGGCCTGCAGACGCAGATCGTGCACCTGTTCCGCACGTATTACGACAAACCGCACGGCCCGCACATCTTCATGCGGCGCAAGGGCAGAGACGGTTGGGCCTACCAGGGCTTCAACTATCCGAAATCGGTGTGGGGCGGCCAGCTCAAGGCGCGCATGCGCAAACTCGAGGGTCACGACCGCGCCGAGGCGTACAGGCAGATGGGCGGCACCAACACCCCGGTCCGCGACGACTGGCAGGAACAGCTCGCGCGCGGACGCCGCGAAGGGTGGTACCGGGCGGCGGTCGGCAAAGCCGAGAGTCTGGTGCCCGGACCGGGCGGCCAGGGCGTGGTGACGACGGTTCGCGTCGACCCCCATGCTCCGATCCGGCAGGAGCACCGGCCGGACGGCACCTTCGAGTTGTACGCCGACTACGTCATCGACTGCACTGGACTCGAAGCCGACGTGCGCGAACACCGGTTGCTGCGTGATCTTCTCGACCACACCGGGGCGGGGATCAACCCGGTCGGCCGGATGGATGTCGAACGCGACTTCGAGCTGAAGGGCACCCGCAACGGCGACGGGAAGCTGTACGCATCGGGCAGTGCGACCCTCGGCGGGTACTTCCCGGGTGTCGACACCTTTCTCGGTCTGCAGATCGCCGCTCTCGAGATCGTCGACGACCTCGCGCGGCAGGGCTTCTGCAAGCGACTCACCCCGTGGCGTTCGACCGCCCAGTGGTGGCGGTGGATGAACAACAAGGGAGTCGACTGATGCTGCCCACCCTGTGGGGACGGATCCAGACCCGCGTGCTGGTGCTCGGCATCCTCGGCGGGGCGTGGACCGTCGTGCTGGTCCCGTTCCTGTGGCTGATCTCGTCGGGTGACCCCACCGTCTTCGAGGTCTACCGCGTCGCATTCACGGTGTTGTTCACCGTCATCGTGCTCGGCGTCGCCTGGGAGTTCGTCTACCACTTCCTGCAGCAGTTCCGCTGGGAGAAGGACTGGCCCACCCTGTTCGGTCTGCTCACCGCGATCAACGAGGGCATCGTGGTGTGGATCGTCGTCGACAAAACGGGTCTGTTGCCGGCAGAGCTGCGCCCGTCGCCGTTCGTGTTCACCGTCCAGTTCCTCACCACCTGGCTGCTGGTGTGGGTCGCGGTCAACGGCCCGTTGCGAGTGATCTTCCCGCACTGGCGATTCCGAGGAGGCCGGTTCCTGTGACCATCCCGGGTGACATCCCGAGCGTGACCCCGACGGTGACGTTGATCCCTGGTGCAGGGATTGTGATCCGCAAACCGGCGTTCCTCTGCCTGATCTCCGACACCGTGCCCGCGGCGTTCATCACCGACCTGCTCGACATCGAATCCGCGGTGTCCGTCCCGGATTCGGCACCCCGGCGGGGCCGCCACCTCGTCCGCGCGCTGGCACAACTCGTGCTCACCGCCGACGAGCAGATCGACATCGCCTTCGCCGCACCCGACAACGTGGGGATCGCGATCTTCATGTCGGGGCGAGTCTACGGCGAGACCGACGGGAAGCGGATCGGGCCGCCCCCCGGCGACTCCTACGACAAGGCCATCCCGTGGCCGTTCGAGGGACTCGGTCTGTACCTCGAGGGCACCGTCCCGGCAGAGGTCGGCGAGGAACGTTTCGACCTGGTCGACGGTGTCGTGCCCGCCGCGGGGACGTTGCTGCACACCCCGCTCGGATTGCGCGGCACCGAATTCCATCCGCTGCCCGCGTCGACGCAGACCCCGGCGCCCGAACCCGAGCCCGAACCCGAGCTGGGGCCGGAGCGGAAACCAGAGCCCGCAGCGGCGGATCCGTTTGCCGACTTCCCGTCCCGGTCGACACCACCTGCCCCGCCCGAACCCGCTGCCGGCGAACCCGATCCGACGGGGACGACCGAGCGGATGCGACCGGACGTCGCCGAACCCCTGCCGTTCACGTCGACGCCGCTCGGAGGGACGTCGGTGGGGCAACCGGACCCGGGCGAGCCTCTCCCGACGGATCCGATGCCGGCCGCACCCGTTGCCCGACCGAAACCGTTGGCCGAACCACTCGAACCGCGCGCCCCGCTGCCCAAGGAGGAGCACCAGCGTCCCGCGACCGAGGTCGTGAAGGTCGAGGCATTGCGGGCGAAGGTGCACGGAATCCGCTGCTCGCGCGGACATCTCAACCACCCGCAGTCCTGGCTGTGCGGCGTCTGCGGCATCCGGATGGATCAGCTCACGACCTTCCTGGTGGAAGGGGAGCGGCCGCCGCTGGGCTGGCTGCTGCTCGACAACGGCTTCACCTTCCTGCTCGACGAGGACCTGGTCATCGGGCGCGAACCAGGATCGTCCGGCGGTGGGCGGGCGGGTTCGCCGAAACCGATTCGCGTGCAGGACGAGACCGGACAGCTCTCACGCCGCCACGTCGAGATCCGGTTGGTCGAGTGGACCGTCCAGCTCGTCGACCTCGGCTCGGCGAACGGCACGTTCGTCGCCGACCCGAGCAGTGGGAACCGGGAGGTGCGCCTGCTCCCGCACCGCCCGCACGTCCTGGTCCCGGGGTCGCATGTGCGAATCGGAGGGCGCCACTTCATCTTCGAGTCGCACCATGCGCGGATCTGACACGGCCGGGATCTGAGATGGACAAGCACACGGTCGCGTTCCTCCTCCTGGATGTCGCGGTCATCATCGCGGTCGCCCGCGTCGGCGGGATGATCGCGCGTGCGGTGCGGCAACCGGCGGTCGTCGGCGAGATCGCGGCCGGGATCGCATTGGGGCCGAGCCTTCTGGGACTCCTCCCGGGAAACCCCGACCAGTGGCTGTTCCCCGAAGAGGTACGGCCACTCCTCGGTGGCCTCGCCCAGATCGGGCTCGTGCTGTTCATGTTCATCGTCGGGCTCGAACTCGACATGCGACTGACCCGCGGCCGTGAGCGGGCGGCGGCGAGCATCTCCGCATGCTCGATCGCACTGCCGTTCGGACTCGGTGCGGCACTGGGGCTTCTGCTGTACCCGTCGCATGACACCGTCGGCGGAGTCGGGATCGAACGGCTCGGCATGGTCCTGTTCATGGGCGTCGCGATGTCGATCACCGCGTTCCCCGTGCTGGCGCGCATCCTCGCCGACCGCGGGATGATGCGGACCGTCCCAGGCGTTTTCAGCCTGGCCGCGGCCGCGGTCGACGACATCCTGGCCTGGACGCTGCTCGCGTTCATCATCGCGATCATCGAGGGTGGCAGTCCGCTGGAGGTCGCGAAGATCGTCGGGATGACACTGGTCTACGCGGCCATCATGTTCGGGATCGTGCGTCCGCTGCTGGCCAGGCTGGTCGAGTGGCGCGACACGGCAGGACGCCTGACCCCGGACATCCTGGCGGTCATCCTGATCGGCGTTTTCCTGTCCTCGGCTGCCACCGACGTCATCGGCATCCACCAGATCTTCGGTGCCTTCATGTTCGGCGCGGTGATGCCCAGGGTCGGTGCCGAGCAGCTGCACCGCGAGATCCTGGAGCGGCTCGAACAGGTCAGCGTGCTGCTGTTGCTGCCGATGTTCTTCGTCGTGACCGGCCTGAGCGTCGATCTCGCGGGGATCGGACTGTCCGGGCTCTGGCAGCTGGGACTGGTGCTCGTCGTCGCGATCGCCGGCAAGTTCCTCGGCGCCTATGCGGGCGCTAGGGTCTCGGCGATCCCGACACGGCAGAGCGCGGCCATCGCCGTGCTCATGAACACCCGCGGACTCACCGAGCTGGTGATCCTCTCGGCAGGACGCGATCTCGGTGTCCTCAGTGACGACCTCTTCGCGATGCTCGTGGTGATGGCGCTGGTGACGACGGTGCTGACCGAACCCCTGCTGCGGCTCGTCTACCCGGACACGGTGGTGGCCAACGACATCGCCGCGGCCGAGCGTCGGGCGCTGGCCGCGGCGACCGCCCCGCGGGTGCTGGTGGTCTTGCGCGACCCCGACGGCACGGTCGAGGACCTGCGCGCACGACACCGTCGATTGCTGGACTGCGCAACCGGTTACGACGTCGTGCTGGCCGGACTGCTCACCACGACGGACAACCCGGCCGGACGTCTCGAGGTCGGCGTGCCGGTGGTACCCGATTTCGCGGCCATGGCGTCGGCCGTCGAGAAGCTGAACCTGCTCGGTGCCTCACTGACCGGAGCCGGGTCGGTGTCGGTTCTTTGTCGCTTCGGCTCGGACCCGGCCACCGACCTCGACGCGATGGCCCGCAACGCCAACGCCGACGTGATCGTCATCGACGCCGCCGACCGCGCCCTCGGCGAGATGTTGCGCGCGGCGCCGGTGGCGATCGTCGACGAGAACGCCGCGGCCGGTGCGGCACCCGGCCGTAGCGTCATCACCTGCATGGTCGCGGACAGTCGCAGTGGTCGGACCGCCGCCGTGGTGGGTGCCGGACTGGCGTTGTTCGGGTCGCGTTCCCTCACCATCGTGTCCACCGGTTCACGGCGGCGCTGGCTCGCCGACCTGCGGCCCGTGATCGATCGCGGTGTCCGGGTCTCCCTCGTCGAGCCGAAACGTCACCGCGGCGAGAACGCCGCCTTCACCGTCGCCGCCGCCGACGACGACCCCACCCACGAGCGTGGTCCGGACATTCCCGTGACCGTCGTCGACAACACCGGGACCAGCGAGGAAGCACTGGGGGACCGGATGTCCACGCTGTACGCCGAGGCGACGGCATCGGCCGACCCCACGCCGAGCGCCGGCAGCGGTTCCACCACGTCATCACCAGAGAGGCACTGACATGGCCACAGTCGAGATCCCGCGACAGCTCGCGGATTTCACCGTGCTCCAGAAGCTCGGAGTCGGCGGCAACGGAACGTTCTATCTCGCCGTGCCGCCCGCGCGCCTCGGCCTGGCGACCGATCGCGTGGTGGTCAAGGTGTTCAGCGGGGTGTGCAGCGACGACGCCTACCGTCGCGGCGTCCGGGAACTGCGGGCGTTCGCCGCGGTCGCCTCGCCTTACCTGGCCGGTCTGTACGACGCGGTGCTGCAGGGCCAGTTCATGTATGCGATGGAGTTCTTCCCGATGGGATCGCTCGGCACACCTGCGCGTCCGCTCAGCCGGGACGAACGTCTGGCCGCGGTCGCCGACGCGGCGCGCGGTGTCGACGCCCTGCACGAGGCCGGTATCGCCCATGCCAACATCACCCCGTCGAGCATCATGGTGACCGAGACGGGCGGCAAGATCTCCGATCTCGGTCTCGCCCGGGTGCTCGCGGCCGACGAGCCGATCACCAGCTTCGCCCAGCCCGGGGCCGTTCAGTACATGGACCCGGCGCTGCTGGCCGGTGACGTGCCGTCCCGTGCGACCGACATCTGGTCTCTCGGAGCATGTCTGCATCGTGCGCTCACCGACGAAGGGGTGTACGGCGAGGTGCCCGACGCCCAGCCGCTGCTGGCGATCCGGGCCGCCCTGTCGACGCCACCCGCGCTGTCGGAGAAGCTCGATCGCGACGAGCGCACGCTGATTGCCAATTGTCTGGCGCTGGCCGGGACCCGGCCGTCGACCGCGCTGCAGGTGGCCGAACGGATCGACGCCCTGCGGGGTCGGTGAGAATCGTTGCCGGTCACCCGAGCGGAGCCGTGCGCCACCAGCCGTCGAGGATCTGCCGGCCGGAATGGCCCGGCCATGTGGTGATCACGGTGTACGGCTCGCGCACCGGCTCGACGAAGTTGGTGACCACCCAACCGTCGGCGAGGCTGTCGCGGCTCGACGATGCGGGACCGTCCCGCCACTGGATCCTGTCACCCGGGTAACCCTCGAGCGGTGCGGTGACGCTGTCCCGTGCGCCGGGGGCGGAGGTGTGCCAGAAGACGTAGGTGACCTGCTCGGCGTCGGAGCAGGAGATGGCGTCGAGGCCGTCGCGGAACATGGCCCGGCAGGACGCATCCCGCCACCCCTCCTGGTCGGGGGAGTCGGGCAGCAGTCGTGGGAAGGCATCGGCGATCGGTGCGACCGTCGACGGCCACGGCGGAGGCGCGTTGCGCGCGCCGAGGACGATCACCGCACCCACACAGACCGCGACCACGACGAGCGCCACGAGGACCGGTGCGAGATCCCGGCGTCGTCGCGCGGCAGCAGATTCGGAAGCCGTACCGGCAGAACGGAACTCGCAATGGGGACGACGCCCGGGGCGGCCGGCGACGATCTCGGTCGGCCGATCGGGACTTCCGACGGGGTGGAAGACCCGCGGTGCCGGGTCGATCTTCTCGGTCGGTGGCTTCCCCTCGGTGTGGGTGAGGTGGAGGGCGAGGTCGGCGGCCCGGACGAATTCGGCGCAGGTTCGATACCGGTGATCGGGGTCCGGATCGAGAGCTCTTGCAAGGACGGAATGGAAGGCGGGGGAGACGTCGCCGGAAACACGGTGCCGGGCAACCGATGTGGTCCCGGTCAGGAGTTCGACGAGCGTGCGCCCGAGAGCGGCCACGTCGGAGTCGGGGTGCGGGGTGTCCTCCCCGTCCGCGGGTGGCGTCAGGCCGAACCCGCGCAGCGTGACCGCACCCGGGGCGGTGATGTCTGATGCGGTGATGTCGGACGCGGGATCTCTGCCGGTCGTGATCAGGATGTCGGCGGTGGTGACGCCGCCGTGCACCAACCGTCGGCGATGGGCGGCATCGAGTGCCTCCCCGACCGCGGCCACGATCCGCACGGCCAGGTCGATGTCGATGCCGTCGGGATGGCGTCGGAGGAGTTCGGCCGCGTCGGTGGTGGGCACCGGCGACGTGGCGACCCACAGCCGGCCGTCGGTGAGACCGTGTCCGGCGATCCGCGCGATGGCGGGATGCCTGATGTCCGAGGCCGATTCGTTGGAGTGGGCGAACCAGCTGCGGAACCGCGCATCCGCGGAACGCGCGGGCTCGACGACGGTGAGCACGACGGGGTCAGGGGGCGGCCGACCAGGGGAAGGGGGAGTCGGCGCCACCGGGACCGCGCGACAGGTCGTGCCGACCTCGGATTCCCGGAGGATCCACTCGATGCGATGCGCGGCGACCGCCGACCCCGGAACGATCGAGCCGTGGGCGGGTGCAGCGCCGCGGGTGACGTCGAAGGACACGCTTGGCTCCCTGTGGTGTGAGAGCTCGGATTCTACCGGCCTACGGCGGCGCTATTCGGTGTTCGACTCGAACAGCACGGGAGCGGAATTGAACAGCATCACGATGAAGAACACCAGCAGGAACCAGGCCCCGCCCTGCCACATCTGCCACCGTCCACCGGATTTCCAGACCCGGTAGGCACGCACCAGCATCGCGATCGCGCCGAACAGTACGACGACGGGTGAGGCGATGACGAGCACGTTCTGCACCGAGTCCGACGCTCCGAGTCCGACGAGGAGAAGGCCGAGTCCCAAGACGACGGTGATGGCGACGTGGGTTACGATCGCACGAAAGTCGTTGGAGTTCTGCGGAGTCGGGGAGGTCATGGTGACCACCACGTTACATGCCGGGCGTGAAGGACTTAGTGCTCATTGATGCCGACAGTTCCCGGGAGCAGGATGGAGGTCGAGGACCCGGCCTCCACCAGGCGGTCGTGGCCAGAGGAGATGAGCCCAGAGGAGATGACAGACATGAACGCGATACTCGTCGGCGTGGACGGTTCGGACGCGGCCAACGGCGCGGTGCGATGGGCGGCCAAGGCCGCGGCGGCGGAGGGTCTCGATCTCAAGATCGTCGGCGCCTACGACGCGAGCACCAGCGACTACGCCCCCGGCCTGATCATCCCGCAGGACGTCGTCGACGCCATCCGGCAGGACGCCTCGGATGCCGTGCATGCCGCGAACAACGTCGCCAAGGCAGCAGCACCGAACGTCAGCGTGACGACGTCGATCGTCGACGGTGACGCGGCGCGCGTGCTCCTCGAACTGGGCAGGGACGCCGCGATGATCGTCGTCGGCACCCGCCGGCTGGGCAGCGTGAAGGGCCTGTTCCTCGGCTCGGTGAGCATCAACGTGGCAGCCCACGCACACGGGCGAGTGGCCGTCGTCGCCGCGGAGGGCTCCGACACCGGGCCGGTCGTGGTCGGCGTGGACGGTTCGCCGATCAGCGACGTGGCCGTCGCCGAGGCGTTCCGGCAGGCGTCGCTCCGCAACGCCCCGCTGGTCGCGGTCCACACCTGGACCCCGCTCGACGCCGACGCCCTGCACGGGTACGGGATCGGGCCCGACGAGGTCGAGCGGATGACCCAGGACGCGGTCGAGGTGCTCGCCGAGCGGCTGGCCGGGTACGCGCAGGATTACCCGGACGTCCGGGTGGAACGCCGCGTGCTGCCCGAGGAGCCGGCGAAGGCGCTGCTCGACACGGCCGGCGCCGATGCCCAGCTCGTCGTCGTGGGCAGCCGCGGACGCGGCGGATTCCGCGGACTGATGCTCGGCTCGACCAGCCAGAAGGTCATGCACAACGCCGAATGCCCGGTTCTGGTGGTGCGCAACTGACCGGGGCGGTGCCTACCATCGACGCATGACGCTGAAGAGACTCGAGCTCTCGGTCGGGGAGCTCGCCCAGCGGGCGGGCATCGCGCCGTCGGCGGTTCGCTTCTACGAGGAGCAGGGCCTGATCTTCAGCCGGCGGACCGCCGGCAACCAGCGGCGCTACCACCGGGCGATGCTGCGCCGGGTCGCGTTCATACGGGCCTCGCAGGTCGCGGGCATCCCGCTGTCGGTGATCGGCGAGGTACTCGCCGAACTCGGCGATCACGAATCCCCGTCGAAGTCGATGTGGGAGGCGGCGTCGAAACGCTGGGTGGACGACATCAATCACCGCATCTCGCTGCTGGAGAACATGCGCGACATGATGGGATCGTGCGTCGGGTGCGGGTGCCTGTCGCTCGGCGAATGTCACCTGCTCAATCCTGGAGACGAACTGAACAAACTCGGTCCCGGCCCCCGTCGCCTCATGACCGAGTGATCGGCGTCCCGCGATCTCGGCGGGAAGACCACCGGCGGTAGGGTTGCGGCATGGCTCGACCGTCGCGCGTGGCGCTGGCTCTGGGAAGTGGCGGCGCTCGCGGGTACGCGCACATCGGCGTGATCGCCGAGCTCGAGGCACGCGGATTCGAGATCGTCACCGTCGCCGGATCATCCATGGGTGCGCTGGTCGGGGGCCTGTACTGCGCGGGCAAACTCGACGACTACGTCGACTGGATCTCGGGCCTGTCGCAGCTCGACGTCGTGCGGCTCCTCGACGTCTCTCTCACCAAACCGGGGGTCATCGGTGCCGAACGCATCCTCACCCGCGTGCGGGAGATCCTCGGCGACACCGTGATCGAGGACCTGCCGATCCCGTTCACGGCCATCGCCACCGACCTGTCCGCCGGACGTGCGGTGTGGTTCCAGCGCGGCAACCTCGCCGATGCCCTGCGTGCCTCGATCGCGATCCCCGGGGTCATCAGCCCGCACGAGCACAAGGGGCGACTCCTCGCCGACGGAGGCATCCTCGACCCGCTGCCCGTCGCGCCGACCTCGGGCGTCCCCAGCGACGTCACGATCGGCGTGATCCTTGGCTCCGACGGTGGGCCCGAGACGGGTGCCAGCCGGCAACCGAAGGCGAAAGGCCTGCTCCGACGCAATGTCGCGCCCATCCTCGACAACGAGTTCGTGCGCTCGGTGCGGGACCGGTTCGGATCGGAAACCGGCGAGCTCGCGGGGTCCGGGTCCTCGAGCGCCGAGTCCCCGAACATCGAGTCCGCGAACATCGAGCAGGTGAACACCGAGCAGGTGAACACCGGGGCCGCCACCGACGGCGCCGACCAGGTCGCTCCGGCTGCCGTCCCCGACGAGGAGGGTGCGGTCGTGGTCGACACCGCCGCGGTGTCCCCGGAGACCACCGACGAGCCCCAACGGATGGGTCGCGTCGAGGTGCTCAGCCGATCCCTCGACATCATGCAGGAGGCGCTCACCCGCTATCAGGTCGCCGGCTATCCGCCCGACGTGCTGATCCGCGTGCCGCGTCGTGCGGTGCGCACCATGGACTTCCACAAGGCCACCGAGATGATCGATCTCGGCCGCGAACTCACCGCGAAGGCACTCGACGATCTGCCCGAGCTGCCATGAGGCAGATCCCTCGCGGCATCTGGGTGCTGCTGTCGGCCAACGTCGTCATCGCACTCGGTTACGGCTTCATCGCGCCTGCCCTGCCGAGTTTCGCTCGCGCGTTCAACGTCTCGTTCACCGCGGCCACCGCGGTGGTGTCCGCGTTCGCGATCATGCGACTGCTGTTCGCACCGGCGGGCGGACGACTCGTGTCGGTCTTCGGCGAACGACGCATCTACCTGACCGGACTGCTCATCGTCGCAGCCAGCACGCTGGCTTGTGCTTTCGCACAGTCGTATTGGCAGCTGCTGGTCTTCCGCGGTCTGGGCGGCATCGGGTCGACGATGTTCAGCATCTCGGCGATGGCGTTGCTGATCCGGATGGCGCCCAGCGACATTCGCGGTCGAGTGTCGGGCCTGTTCTCCGCAGGGTTCCTGATCGGTTCCATCACCGGACCGCTCATCGGTGCCGCGCTGGTGGGTTTCGGCCTGCGCGTGCCGTTCGTCGTGTACGCGGTCGCCCTCCTGGTGGCGTCGGCGGTCGTGGCCACCCAGTTGCGCGAGGTGATCGCCCCGGACCAGTCCGAGGGGCCGACAGCCGGACTCATCGGTTTCCGGACCGCCCTGCGGGACAGCGCCTACCGGGCCATCCTCGCGTCGAACTTCACGCAGGGCTGGGCGTCGATGGGCGTGCGTGTCGCGGTGGTCCCGCTGTTCATCACCGAGGGGCTCGGTGCGGGCGCGGGGATGGCCGGGATCGTGCTGGCGGTCTATGCGGCAGGCAACGTCCTCGCGATCCTCGTCGCGGGCAGGCTGTCCGACCGGTTCGGTCGCCGGCCGATCATGCTGCCGGGCCTCACGATCACCGTCGTCGCCACCATCGCGCTCGGTTTCTCGCCCAACGTCCCCGCCGCCCTGGCATTGTCGGTGCTCGCCGGCGTCGGGTCCGGGTTGTTCGCGCCCACCCATCAGGCCGCACTGGCCGACGTCCTGGGCAACCGCCAGCAGGGCGGGTCGGCGCTCGCCGCATTCGGCATGTCCTCCGACCTCGGCGCGGTGACCGGGCCGGTGATCGTCGGGTTCGTGGCCGATCGTGTCGGCTTCGGTCCGGCGTTCGTGCTGACCGGTGTGGTCGCGTCGATCGCCCTGGTCACGTGGTTGTTCGCCCGGGAGACCGCGCCGGCGATCGTCGGTCAGGGCCCGACGTTCACCCACGATGAGGCGACCGATCGGGACGGAACGAATTACGGTTGAGCGATGACGCGTGACGGGCAGCAGGACGCTGCAGAGGGGTCGGCTGCAAAGGGGTCTGCCGCGACCGGGTGGGACTATGCACTGGGTGCCGATTCCGAGGTGGGCACGCTGCGTGCGGTGATGCTGCACCGCCCCGGGGACGAACTGCGACGCCTCACGCCGCGCAACAACGATCAACTGCTGTTCGACGGGATTCCCTGGGTCGACCGAGCGCAGGAGGAACATGACGCGTTCGCCGCGGTGCTGCGGGATCGCGGGGTCGACGTCTACCTGCTCGGCGACCTGCTCACCGAGACGATCGCGCACAGCGGGGCCGCCCGCATCCAGGGCATCGCGGCCGCCGTCAGCGCACGCCGTCTGGGGACGCATCTCGCCGAGGATCTCGCGAGACACCTGCGGGGGCTCGCGCCCGCGGATCTGTCGCACGTCCTGACGGCCGGGATGACGTTCGACGAACTGCCGATCACGCCGTCGGCGGAGCGGTCGTCACTGGTGCGCCGGATGCATCACGGCCCGGAGTTCGCCATCGAGCCGCTGCCGAATCTGCTGTTCACCCGCGACAGCTCGTTCTGGATCGGTTCGCGGTTCGCGATCACGTCCCTCGCACTTCACGCGCGGGCACGCGAGACGTCGCTGACCGACCTCATCTATGCGCATCACCCCCGTTTCACCGGTGCGCGGCGCGCCTACGAGTCGCAGGTCGCGCCGGTGGAGGGCGGTGACGTGCTGCTCCTCGCCCCGGGCGTGGTCGCCGTCGGGGTGGGGGAGCGCACCACGCCGGCCGGTGCGGAAGCGCTGGCGCGCAGCCTCTTCGACGATCACCTCGCCCACACCGTGCTCGCCGTGCCCATCGAACAGTCGCGTGCGTTCATGCACCTCGACACCGTTTGCACCATGGTCGACACCGATGCCGTGGTGATGTACCCCAACATCCGCGACCACATGTCGGCGTTCACCCTCGTCCACGACGCGGACACCGACGCCGTACACGTCACGGGGGAGCGGCCGTTCGTCGAAGCGGCCGCCGAGGCGATGGGTATCGGCAAGCTCAGGGTGATCGACACCGGCCTCGACCCGGTGACCGCCGAGCGTGAGCAGTGGGACGACGGCAACAACACCCTCGCTCTGTCGCCGGGGGTCGTCGTGTCCTACAACCGGAATGTGGAAACCAATCGTCGCCTGCGTGATTCGGGTATCGAGGTCATCGAGATCGAGGGCCGCGAACTCGGCTCGGGTCGTGGTGGGCCCCGGTGCATGTCGTGTCCGCTGGCGCGGGACCGGCTGTGAGGGGCCGACCATGAGCTCATCGCTGTTGGACCATCTGACGGTGGACCCGGCATCGGACCGGCCACCCTTCGAGCAGGTGCGGCTCCGGATCATCGAACTGATCGCGGACGGCACGCTGCTCACCGGTGATCGCCTGCCGACCGTCCGGGCACTCGCCGCGCACCTCGACCTCGCCCCCAACACCGTGGCGAAGACCTATCGCGAACTCGAGGCGGGCGGTGTCATCGAGACCCGTGGACGGTCGGGTTCGTTCATCAAGGCGGGCCGGCACGATGCGCACGACGCCGGTTTCACCGCGGCGTCGAGCTACGTCGAGACCGCCCGTGACCTGGGTCTTGACGACGAAACGATCGTCGCTCTGGTCGAGCGCGCGGTGCGCGCGACTTGAAATAGCGGTACCGACGTTGCTTGGGTGGACTCATGACAAGTGAACAGAACGTGCCGTCAGGCCGTGCGCAGGACTCCTCGCGCGGACCTGTTGGGGGGAGTCGGCCCGCACGACCACGCCTGGATCCCGTGGTCTTCTCGGTCACTGCCCTCATCGTCATCGCCTTCGTCGCCTGGGGTCTCGCCGACAAGGACGGCCTCAACTCGACCAGTTCCGATGTCCTGGGGTGGATCACCACCAACCTCGGCTGGTTGTTCATCCTGTCCGCGACCGGCTTCGTCATCTTCGCGGTGTTCCTGGCGGTGTCCAAGTACGGGCGCATACCTCTCGGCCGTGACGACGAGGCACCGGAGTTCCGCACCGTCAGCTGGATCGCGATGATGTTCAGCGCCGGAATGGGTATCGGCCTGATGTTCTTCGGCGCCTACGAACCGCTCTTCCACTTCGTCAGTCCGCCACCGGAGATCGGCGCCGAGGACGTCCGCGCCGCGATGGCCACCACGATGTTCCACTGGGGATTCCATCCCTGGGCGATGTACGCGGTCGTCGGATTGGCACTGGCGTACAGCACATTCCGGCTGGGTCGCACCCAGCTGATCAGCTCGGTGTTCGAGCGCCTGTTCGGCCCGAAGGTGTCCAACGGTCCGGCCGGTAAGGTCATCGACATCCTCGCGATCTTCGCGACGCTGTTCGGTACCGTCGCGTCGCTGGGTCTCGGTGCGCTGCAGATCGGTTCGGGTCTGGACAAGATCGGCTGGGTCCACGAACCCACGAAGCTCCTGCTGGTCGGGATCATCGCGATCCTCACCGCCGCGTTCGTCGCCTCCGCGGTCTCGGGTATCGCCCGCGGCATCCAGTGGCTGTCGAACATCAACATGGTGCTGGCGGTCGTGCTGGCGGCCTTCGTCTTCGTCGTCGGCCCGACGATCTTCATCCTCAATCTGCTGCCGACCACGCTCGGTGCCTACTTCACCGACCTGACGACCTTCGCCGCCCGTTCGGATGCGACGGTCGCAACCGAGGCCGGAGAGCAGTGGCTGGCCGACTGGACGATCTTCTACTGGGCATGGTGGGTGTCGTGGACCCCGTTCGTCGGCCTGTTCCTGGCCAAGATCAGCCGCGGGCGGACCATCCGCGAGTTCGTGATCGGCGTCATGGTGGTCCCGACGACGGTCTCGCTGGTCTGGTTCTGCGTATTCGGCGGTACCGCGATCCGGGAACAGATGACCGGGGTGCTGAACTTCGACGCGGCGAACGACGCCAGCGAGGACACCTTGTTCGACGTTCTGGCGAATCTGCCGTGGACCGGTGTCGCGTCGGCGCTGGTGATGATCCTGGTGGCGATCTTCTTCGTCTCGGGTGCCGACTCCGCCTCACTGGTGATGGGGACGCTGTCCCAGCGCGGCGCGGAGGAACCCTCACGCCTGATCACGGTGTTCTGGGGTGTGCTCACCGGCGTGGTGGCCGCACTGCTGCTGGCCATCAGCGGCGACGATGCCCTCGACGGCATCAAGACGATGGCGATCATCGCGGCCCTGCCGTTCGTCCTGGTGATGATCGGCATGTGCCTGTCGCTGTACATGGATCTCCGGCACGATCCGCTCATCGTGTCCCGCACCGTGTTGACCGCACGCGTCGACGAGCATGTCCGGGAGCAGGCCGAGGCCATCGCCACCGGTGAGCTCGACTCGATCCACGCCGACGCCGTGCGGCACCTGGAGATCATCGAGCCCGACATCGTCGAGCAGGCCGGACTCAACGGCGACGGGGCGACCCCGGCCGTCGACAAGGACGGTTCACCGGCCTGATGGGTCGGTCATCTGAGAAGCGCCCGGATTCTGACTGCCGAACCTCAACTCGACCGGCAGACGTCGATCGGAGTCTGCCGGTCGGGTTGACGTCGACCGGTAGTTAGGTGTCGCTTGCGCTCCTTGCACCTCAGGGGGCGGGGTCGCCGAGGCACTCTGGCGGCGGCGCTCAGCCCCAACTGGGCAGCCAGATCTGCTGCCGCCAGAGTCCCGGCGAGATCGGGGACGCGGTGAGGATCGGCCACAGCCACACGAAGTTGGTGACGACCAGCGCCACGTAGACGGCGACCACGATGATCGACAGCACCCGGCGCTCGGGCCGGGCGCGGGCCGTGGTCGCCGTCGAGCGCAACAGATCGCCGCAACACAACGCGAGGCCCATCGCCAGGAACGGGGCGAGCGCCGTCGCATAGAAGAAGTACATCTGGCGGTCGAGGGCCAGGAACCACGGCAGGATGCCGGCGCAGTAGCCGACGACGACCGCGGCGTAGCGCCAGTCGCGGCGGACGATCCACGACCACAGCCCCCACAGCAACATCGGCAGGGTGAGCCACCAGAGGGCCGGGGTCCCGATCAGCATCTGGGCGCGGACGCACTCGCCCGTGCCGCACTGGTCGGGCCCGTTCTCGAGGGCATAGAGCATCGGCCGCAGGCTCATCGGCCAGGTCCACGGCTTGGACTCCCAGGGATGCTGGTTGCCCGCGGAGTTGGTCAGGCCCGAGTGGAACTGGAGAATGCCGGACTCGTAATACCAGAGCGAACGCCACGCCCCGGGCACCCACGAGAAGGTTCCGCCGGTCCCGATCGCGTTGCCCTCGGAGTAGCGGTAGACGGCGGTCTCGCTGTTGAACCACGGGATGTAGGTCAGGAAGTAGATGACCACCGGCATCACCGCGAGGCTCGCGCCGGCGGGCACGACGTCGCGGACAAGCGTGCCGACCCACGGACGCCGCACGTGGTACGCCCGGCGGGCCGCGACGTCGAAGCCGATGGCGAGGGCCGTGAAGAAGATGACGTAGTAGACGCCCGACCACTTGGTCCCGCAGTTGAGCCCGAGCATCACACCGGCGGTGAAGCGGTACCAGCGGAAACCGAGGCGCGGCCCGAACGGACTGTCGTCGATCCGGCCCTCGAGGTAGACGCGGTACATCCGTTCGCGGACCTGGTCGCGGTCGGCGACGAGCGCGGCGAAGGCGGCGACGATGAACAGGGCCTGGAAGATGTCGAGCATCCCCATCCGGGACTGCACGAACAGCACACCGTCGCAGATCGCGAAGATGCCGCCGATCGCACCGACGAGCGTCGACCGCGTGAGCCGCCGTACGACGCAGTAGACGAGGACGACGATGAGGACACCGGAGATCGCCGGTGCGACCCGCCAGCCGAGCGGCCCGTATCCGAAGACGGCCTCCGACGCGGCGAGCATCCACTTGCCCACCGGGGGATGCACCACGAGCCCGTAGGCCGGGTTGTCCTCGATCCAGTTGCCGCCGGTGAGCACCTGCCAGCCCTGCGGGACGTAGTGCTTCTCGTCGAAGACCGGGGTGCCCTTGTCGGTGGGGTGACTCAGATTCCAGAACCGCGTCAGGCCGGCGATGAGCGTGATGACGACCCCGACCAGAAGGCCGCGACCCCGATCCGGGGCGCCGAACAGCGGGGCCGGGACCTCCGGTCCGAGGCGGGGCGGCGGGACCACGGCGGGGACCGGGACACCGGCGGGCACAGAGGTGTCACGCGCGGCGGTGATGGTCACCCGATCGATCCTAGTGGGCCCTCGTAAGCTGGCTGACGATGAATGCCGCCGAGCCCGACACGCACCCCTTCGACGACTCCGCACCCGACACCGGGACGACCGGACGGCTGGTGCTGGCCGCCACACCCATGGGGCAGGTCGGCGACGCGTCGCCCCGGTTGCGGGAGGCCCTGCAGACGGCCGACATCGTCGCCGCCGAGGACACCCGCCGCACCCGTGCGCTGGCCGCCGCGCTCGGCGTCGAGATCGGCGGCCGCGTGGTCAGTTACTACGACCAGGTGGAGGCCGCGCGTACCCCGGGGCTCGTCGAGGCGATCGCCAACGGTGAGACGGTCCTGCTGGTCACCGACGCCGGGATGCCGTCGGTCAGCGACCCCGGCTACCGGGTCGTGGTGGCTTGCGCGGAGGCCGGTCTGCCGGTGACGGCTCTACCCGGCCCGTCGGCGGTGACGACGGCACTCGCGGTGTCGGCGCTGCCGTCGGAGCGGTTCTGCTTCGAGGGGTTCGCGCCGCGCAAGCCGGGAGCGCGCGCGGACTGGCTGCGCGAACTCGTCGCACAGCCGCGCACGGCCGTCTTCTTCGAGTCGCCGCACCGGCTGGCCGACACCCTGGCCGCGGCGGCCGACATCCTCGGACCCGACCGGCGTGCCGCCGTGTGCCGGGAGATGACGAAGACCTACGAGGAGGTCCGCCGCGGCGGCCTGGCCGAACTGGCCGACTGGGCGGCGGGCGGCGTCAGGGGCGAGATCACGGTGGTGATCGCCGGCGCGGTGGCCGCCGAACCCGACATCGAGCAACTCGCCGACCGCGCCGAGGAACTGGTGGCCGGCGGGATGCGTCTCAAAGACGCCTGCGCCGAGGTCACGCAGGGCTCGGGTGCCTCGCGGCGCGACGTCTACCAGTCGGTTCTCGATAGGCGTCGAGCTGATCCGAGCTGACCCGGAGCTCGACGCGCGGAGCCAGCCGGTAGGGCCGGCTCGAGACGAGCGCACCCACGACGCGGCGTAGCCGCGACAGCTCGGCACGCACGCTGACGGTGTGGTTCTGGTCGCCGAAAAGCAACTGGCTCAACTGTTGTGAGGTCAGGCCCTGGTCGCCCGCGTCGGCGAGCAGCAGCAGGATCTGCGCGTGGCGCCGCGTGAGGACCGTGCGCCACGGGTCGTCGTCGCCGGTGACCGTGATCGTCGGCTCGCCGTCGAGGTCGAGTTCGGCGATGACCGGGCCCGAGGGGCCCGCCGGACGCACCAGCCAGCCCGTTCCGAGCCGTTCCACGACGCACATCCCGAGTCCGGGTACGAACTGACGCATGTCCTCGGTCGGCGCGGCCACCCGAACCGGCGGCGTGCACCCGCGGCCCTCGGCCACCCACCCGTCGTCGTCGATGAGCAGACCGGGCCCGTGCAGACCGGCCAGCTGGGCGGCCCCGTGATAGCGGAGGTCGGCGAGAGTGCGCTGGTGGGCGAGAGTCACCTCGTGCTCGCTCAGCATGGCCAGGGCAGCCGTGAACGCGGAGACCGCGGGCTGCATCTGCATCGCCGGGCCGGCGAGTCCGGCGACCGCGATCATCTCGCCGGTGCGCGGGTCGTGGACCGGCGTCGCGGTGCAGTACAACCCGTGCAGCGATCGGCTGTAGTGCTCGGGGCCGAAGAGCCGGCTCGGCCGCCGGTTGCGGATCGCCAGGCCCACCGCGGTGGTCGCGGCGGAATCCTCGTCCCACCGGCTCCCCTCCACGAGTCCGAGACGGTTGGCCTCGGGGATCACCGCGCGCGAGCCGCCGCGCCACAGCATCACACCGTCGGCGTCGAAGATGCCCAGGGCCATCAGCGGGTCGTCGGCCGACTGGGCGAACACCCGCTTGAGCGAGTCCACCGCGTGACGGAGCGGATGGGCCGCCCGGCGGGCTTCGAGCTCGTCGCGGTCGATGCGGCCGCGATGGTGATCGTCGACCGTCGAGGGATGGTCCCCGGCCTGTACGCGGCTCCAAGACTCGGCGACCTCGCCTGCGAATCCGGGAGGCGGCGTCGCACCGGACATGATGGCCTCGCGGTCGCGATTGATCTCCCGGACGAGCTCCGTGAGATCGGTCGTCGCCTGGATGGACAGAGTCATGTACGAAATATTACCGAAATCAACGATCAAGTCCGGTATTTGCGATGCCGCAGCGTATGCAGTCAATTGTTAGCGACGATGCTGGCAGCCTTGTCGAGACATTCCTGCCACTCGTTCTCCGGCACCGAGTCGATGGTGATGCCACCGCCGACGCCGAGTCCGAGACGGCCGTCCGGCGCGATCTCGACCGTTCGGATGGCCACATTCAGATCGAGGGCCCGGTCGGGTCCGGCGATGCCGATCGCCCCGCAGTAGACGCCGCGGGCGTCGTGTTCCCAGTCGGCGAGCAGTTCCATCGCGCGCAGCTTCGGGGTGCCGGTCACCGATGCGGGCGGGAAGGCGGCGTCGAGTACGGCGTCGTTGCCCGTGCCGGGCCGCACGATCGCCTCGACCCGCGAGACCAGATGCCAGACGCCGGGCGCGGGCACCACCGACAGGAGTTCCGGCACCCGCACACTGCCCGTGACGGCGATACGGCCCAGGTCGTTGCGGACGAGGTCGACGATCATGATGTTCTCGGCGACGTCCTTGGCGGAGGCGGACAGCGCGTCGGGGTCGGCGTGTGCGGGGAGCGTTCCCTTGATCGGTGAGGAACTGATGATGTTGCCGGTACGACGCAGGAAGGTCTCCGGCGAGAGGCTTGCCACCGTGCCCCAATCACCTTGCAGAAAAGCGGCTTTCGGAGGTTTTGTGGCGCCGGCGAGGTCGGTGAAGAAGTCCACCGGGTCTCCCGACAGTGTGCCGGTGAACCGGGTGCACACGCATGCCTGGTACACCTCGCCGGCGCGGATCGCCTCGAGACAATGCTCGATCGCGGTCAGGTGCGGGGCGTGCGCCGGGGGATGCCAGTCGGTGGTCGTGGGGCGCCCGACGCCGGGGTGCGGGGCGTCGAGCACCGCGTACGCCCAGTCCGGGATGCCGGTGCCGAGAGTCGACCACTCGCCGTCGCGGAGGACGAGGACACCGTCGGTGAGGCCACCGGCATTCACCGGCAGCACCGACTCCTCCGCGCGCACCGGGAAGCCGAGGTGGCCGAGCCAGAAGCGGTCCGGGTCGTCGGGCGGGGGGCACCCCGGGACGATCTCGATAGTCGGCGCGATCACCGCGTCGGCGTCGAACCAGTCGCCGATCAGCGCCGCGGGCGGCGGGAGCTCCCGGGTGAGGGTCTCGGCGTGGAGAGCCCGGAGTGCATCGAGCGCGGACGCGGCCATGTGTGGCGGGGTCGGTCAGTTCTCGTAACGCGGGAACACGGGAGACGGCTTCGGCAGCGCGGTCCCCGCCGCGAGGCGGGTGGTGACGGCGCTGAACTGACGGTCGTCTCCGACCGCGAGCAGGTCGAGGATCTTGTTCGACGACTCCGGCATCACCGGCTGGCTCAGCACCGCGACGATGCGCACCACCTCGGCGCACACGTAGAGCACGGTGCCGGTGCGGTCGAGGTCGGTCTTCGCGAGCTTCCACGGCTCCTGCGAGGAGATGTACCGGTTGGTCTCGGCCAGAGTCGACCACAGTGCCTCGAGTCCGAGGTGGATGGCCTGGTTGTCGAAGTGCTCGCGGACGGTCCCGAGCAGCGAGTCGGCCCGGTCCAGCAGGGCCTTGTCGGTGTCGGTGAGGTCAGCGCCCGCCGGCACCACGCCGTCGAAGTACTTGCCGATCATCGACAGGGTGCGCTGGGCGAGGTTGCCGAACTCGTTGGAGAGGTCGGCGTTGATACGCGACACGATCGCGTCGGCGGAGTACGAGCCGTCCTGGCCGTAGGACACCTCGCGCAGGAAGAAGTAGCGCACCGGGTCGAGGCCGAACTCGTCGATGAGGTTCTCCGGGTCGACGACGTTGCCGACCGACTTGGACATCTTCTCGCCCTTGTTGAACAGGAAGCCGTGCGCGAAAACCCGCTTGGGCAGTTCGACGCCGGCGCTCATCAGGAAGGCCGGCCAGTAGACGCAGTGGAACCGGATGATGTCCTTGCCGATGATGTGCAGGTCGGCGGGCCAGAAACGCTCGAAGGTCGCCGCGTCGTCGGGGAAGCCGACACCGGTCAGGTAGTTGGTCAGCGCGTCGACCCACACGTACATGACGTGCTCGGGATGGTCGGGGACCGGGACACCCCAGTCGAACGTCGTGCGCGACACCGACAGGTCGGTCAGCCCGCCCTTGACGAAGCTGATGACCTCGTTACGCCGGACGTCGGGGCCGATGAAGTCGGGCTGCGCCTCGTACAGCTCGAGGAGCTTGTCCTGGTAGGCCGAGAGCCGGAAGAAGTAGGTCTCCTCCTCGGTCCAGGTCACCACGTGCCCGGTGTCGGAGGCGACGCGCTCGCCCGCGTCGTTCACCTCGGTGTCGGACTCGGCGTAGAAGGTCTCGTCGCGGACGTCGTACCAGCCGGAGTACTTGTCGAGGTAGATGTCACCGCGGTCGCTCATCCGCTTCCACAGTTCCTCCGACGCCCGCTTGTGGTCCTCGTCGGAGGTGCGGATGAAGCGGTCGAAGCTCGAGCCGAGGCGTTCCTGCAGGGACTGGAACCGGTCGGAGTTCCGGTGGGCGAGCTCGGCGGTGGGGATGCCCTCGGCCTGCGCGGTCTGCTGCATCTTCTGGCCGTGGACGTCGGTGCCGGTCAGGAACCGGACGTCGAAGCCGTCGAGGCGCTTGAACCGGGCCAGGGCGTCGGCGGAGATGTACTCGTAGGCGTGCCCGATGTGCGGTGCGCCGTTGGGATACGCGATCGCGGTGGTGATGTAGTACGGACGCCCTGCGCCGTGCGAGGTGCCGTCCTCGGCCGTACCGGACAGATCAGGGCTGGTCAGATCGGGTGCCATAGTGCTCCACAGAGTACCGACCGGCGGGTGGTGACAGCCAATCGCGGGTCGGCGCCGCTCAGCGGGATCGCAACGACCCGATCGCCTGCGCGGCGCGGGCAACCGTCTCGTCGGGGTCGCCCTCCAGTCCGGTCAGGGCCGTCGACGCGGCGTCGCCGCGGATCTCGGCCAGCGCCTGGACCAGCCGCAACCGCACCGACGGATCCGGGTCGGCGCCCAGGCGGTCGACGAGCCGCCCGACGATCCGGCTGTGGTCGGAATGGGTCGCGAGGATCTCGGCGGCCTCGACATCGCGGTCACCGGTGGCGACGAGTTCGACCAGGACGTCGACCGCGGTCTCGACGCCGCGGCGGCCGAGGGTGAGGGCGACCGTTCGCCGGACCTCGGGGTCGGGGTCGGTGAGCAACGCCTCGAGCACCGCGGTGGCCCGGGCGTCGTCGATCGCCGAGAGCGCAGTGGCCGCGCGTCGTCGGACCGTCGCGTCGGGGTCGGTCACCCGGGCGGCGAGCTGGTCGAGGGCGCCCGGGGTCTGCGCCAGCGCCCAGCGGAGTGCGCCGGCGACGTTCTCGTCGGATTCGGCGAGCAGGGCATCGGTCAGCGCCTCGGCGGACAGCCCGGCGTCTCCCGCCCGCAGCGCCGCGCGCTGGCGGTGGGCGGGATGTTCGGAGTGCACCGCACGGAGCAGGCCGACCACGTCGAGCACGGCCGGCCAGTCTCCGGCGCCGGTCACCTGGATCTGTTGTAGTCGATCCAGCAATCGGGCGTCGGCGGCCATCCTGTCCCTCGTGTCCTGGATCAGCTTCTCCATCAACGTGTCCGGTGCGAAGTCCGGATCGTCGAGGGCGCGGCCGACGTCGCGCAGCGACAACCCCAGCGACCGAAGGCTTTCCACGTGCAGCAGACGTTCGATGTCGGCGTCGGAGTACTCCCGGTAGCCGCCCGTCGTGCGACCGGTCGGCCGGACGAGACCGAGCGTGTCGTAGTGGCGCAGCATCCGGGTGCTGACACCCGAACGCCGCGCCACCTCGCCGATCAGCACGGCGGACTCGAATCCTGTGCGGAGCCACCGGTGTTCGTCATCCGCGTGGCTCGCTCGAGCTCGTAGGCGAAGTCGCTGTCCGGGTCGTCGAGGATCCGGACGGTGGCCTCGGCATGCGCTCGGACGCGGGGCTCCCGGTGGCGACGAGCCGTGGTGAGCGCGTCGAGGGACGCCTCGTCCAGCGCGGCCAGCGCCCGACTGAGGCTGCGCTGCACGTCGGTCGGGTCTCGTCCGAGTTCCCGGGCCAGTTCGGCGGCGAGTGCGGGCTCCTCACCCGGCGGGACGAGAACCACCGCCGCGCGCCATGCGGTCCGCGCGACCTCGGGATCGGCGTCGTGCAGCAGATCGTCGGTGACGGCCGGCCATGCGGACCGGTCGCCGATCTTCGACAGTGTGTGCAGTGCCTGGCTGCGGGCCTGGGGCACGTCCGAGAGCAGCTCACCGACGAGCCGCGGCACCGTCACCTGTGCGGGCAGCCTGGTCAGCGCCCACGTCAGCATGTCCCGGACGAAGAAATCGTCTTCGACGCCGCAGCGTGCGATCAGGTCGTCGGTCAGAAGCGGGTCGGGTTCGGTCCCCGCCGCCATCGCCGCACGCAGACGCGTCGACGGATCGGGTGCGTGCAGTGCGGCCGTGATGGTCTGAGTCATCGTCAACACCTCCTCGTGCACCCACTACAGACCCTGTCACAGTGTCAAGGTCAAGAGGCGTGTTGCCGAGGCGTCCGTGTTTGCCGAGGTGTCGGGCCCCGCTCAGATCTCGCGGCGGTAGGGCTCGCAACCGGGAGGTGCCTTCGGCGGTTCCCGGTATTCGAGGTCGGGGATCTTCATGCTCACCGGTGCCGACGTGAGGGTGAACTTCTCGCCGTGATGCGAGAGATCGATCGGCGGTCCCGACAGCAGCCGGTAGGTGGCGTGCTCCTTGTCCACCGCGACCACGAACTTCGACTCCCGCACGATCATGCGGAACGACATGTACGTCAACCGGGTCGGCAACCGCGGCGCGAAGGTGATCTGCCCGCCGAAGTCGCGCATGCCGCCGAAGCCGGCGACACAGTCGGTCCACGCGCCGGCGAGCGCGGCGATGTGCAGACCGCTGCTGACGTTGTTGTGCAGGTCGTGTAGATCGGTGAACACTGACTCGGCGAGCAGGTCGTAGGCGAGGTCGAGGTAGCCGACCTCGGCGGCCGTCACCGCCTCGCAGCACGCCGAGAGCGACGAGTCGCGCACGGTGATCGGGTAGTAGTAGTCGAAGTTGCGGAGCTTCTGCTCGGCGGTGAACGAGTCGCCGAACAGATACGTCGCGAACACCAGGTCGGCCTGCTTGACCACCTGTTTCCGGTAGAGGTCGTAGTACGGGTAGTTCAGCAGCAGCGGATAGCGGCCGACGGACGATTCGAAATCCCAGGCACCGAGCAGCGTGAACGACTCACATTGCTGGTGCACGCCGAGGGCGTCGTCGTAGGGGATCGACATGTCGTCGGCGCATGACTCCCAGTGCGCCGCTTCGGCTGTCGTCACCCCGAACTGATCGGCGAGGTCGGGGCGTCGATGGACGGCGGCCACCGCGTCGCGCAGGTTCTGTTGCGCGGCGAGGTTGGTGAAGGTGTTGTTGTTGACGACGGCGGTGTACTCGTCGGGGCCGGTGACGCCGTCGATGCGGAATTTTCCGTTGACGTCGTGGTGCCCGAGACCGGCGAACAACCGGGCGGTCTCCACGAGAAGTTCGACGCCGCACTCGGTCTCGAACTGTTCGTCGTCGGTGGCGCGCAGGTAGCGGGCGGTGGCGTTGGCGATGTCGGCGGACACGTGCACACCGGCCGTACCCGCGGGCCAGTAGCCCGAACACTCGTCGCCGTTGATCGATCGCCACGGGAACATCGCGCCGCGCTGGCCCAGTTCGGCGGCGCGGGCCTTCGCCTTGTCCATGGTGGCGTGGCGCCAGCGGAGTTCCTCACCGGCCGCCGCGGGCACCGTGTAGGTGAGCATCGGCAGGATGAAACTCTCGGTGTCCCAAAAGGTGTGGCCGTCGTAGCCGGGACCGGTGAGTCCCTTGGCCGGGATCGCGCGCGACTGGCCGCGGGCACCGGCCTGCAGGACGTGGAAGAGTGCGAACCGAACCGCCTGCTGGAGTTCGGGATCCCCGTCGAGCTCGATGTCGGCGTCGCGCCAGAAGTCCTCGAGATAGCGGACCTGGTCGGCCTTGAGCGAGTCCCAACCGGTCTCCATCGCCATCGCCAGCGCGGCGTCGACCTGTGCGCGCAGCGCCGGGACCGAACGCCGGGCCGACCAGCCGTAACCCATGTACTTGGTGAGGGTCAGGCTCTTGCCCTTCGGCACGTTCGCCGCGATGGTGAGGCGGGCGAGGTCGCCGTCGGCGCGGATGAAGGTGTCGGCCTTGTCCGGGAAGTAGATCTCGTGATCCATGCCGGCGGCGATGTGCAGGCCGGACTGCTTGGTGTGGTGGACCAGCATGCCCCAGTAGTTGCGGCAGGTCGCGAGATCCGACACCAGCGGGGCGTCGAGCGCCGCCGCGAGACGTGGGTCGTTGCCGGGGGCCGGGACCGGCTCGTTGGCCAGTAGGTCGGACTGCAGGACGAGCTTCATGTCCTCGTCGACGGGTTCCACCTCGTAGCGGATGGCCGCGATGGTGCGTTTGGTGAACGAGACGAGTCGTTCGGACTTGATACGCACGGTACGGCCGGTGGGCGACGTCCACAGCGTGTGACGACGCAGCGTGCCGGTGCGGAAGTCCAGTGTGCGTTTGTGTTCTTCGGTACGGCCGTACCGGAGATCCATCGGCTCGTCCTCGACGAGCAGGCGGATGATCTTGCCGTCGGTCACGTTCACGACCGTCTGGCCTGATTCGGGGTAGCCGTAGCCGCTCTCCGCATAGGGGAGGCCGCGCAGCTCGTAGAAGCCGTTGAGGTAGGTGCCCGGGTGGTCGACCGGTTCACCCTCCTCGAAGGTGCCGCGTAAACCGATGTGCCCGTTCGACAACGCGAACAACGTCTCGGTGCGGCCGAGCATGTCGAGATCGACTCCGCCGCTCCACTTCAGCTGCCACGGGTGGATCTCGAACCCGTGTGGCTTGTCCGCGCTCATGCGGGCAGCAATTCGTCGAGATCGTTGACGACGATGTCGGCGCCGGCGGCGCGCATCGCCTCCGCCTGGCCACCGCCGACTCGATCGACGCCCACGACGTACCCGAAGTTGCCGGCGCTACCGGCCTGTACGCCGGAGATGGCGTCCTCGAAGACCGCGGCCTCGGCCGGTTCGACGCCCATCAGTTCGGCCCCGAGGAGATAGGAGTCGGGGGCGGGTTTGCCGTTGAGTCCACGCGCGGCGATCTCGAGACCGTCGACGCGGACCTCCACGAATTCCGACAGGTCGGCAGCTTCGAGCACTGGTCCTCCATTCTTCGACGACGTCACGACCGCGATGCGCAGACCCGCATCGCGCGCCGCGTTGAGGTATCGCACCGAACCGGGGTAGGCCTGGCCGCCGTCTTCGGCGAGGCTGACGAGGAACATGTCGTTCTTGCCGTTCCCGATCGCGGTCACGGTCGCCGGGTCGACGTCGGTGATCCCGCGCGACGCCAGGACGGCCCGCACCCCGTCCTCGCGGGGACGCCCGTCTACGTAATCGAGGTAGTCCTGATCGGTGAACTCCACGAAACCGGGCGCGTCGCCGCCGCCCGCCCGATCGGCGAGGAAGGCGTCGAACGTCTTCTTCCACGCCTTGCGGTGGAGCACCGCGGTTTCGGTGAGGACCCCGTCGAGATCGAAGAGCGCGACAGTGATCACTTCTGGCAATCCCAACACGATTCGCAACGCTACCCGCCCGAGTCGGGTAAGGCGCGATGAAGCGCGATAGCGCGCGTCAGGCGGAGCCGACCGTGTGCGCTTCGGTTGTCGGTGAACGGCCCTCATCCCAGAAACCGATCGATTCCAGCTGTGCGATCAGGCGGTCGCGTGCGTCGTCGAAGGCGGCCACGATCTCGGCCTTGATGCCCGCGGTGTCGCCCGTGCGCAGCAGCTCGATGAGGCGTCGGTGGCTGGCGACCGCGGACCGGCCCCATTCGGTGTCACTCGAATACAGCTGCAGCGGATTGTATTTGCTGGCCGAGTACTGGAACCAGGCGAGCTTTCTGCTCTCGGCCATCAGGTGCACCTTGCGGTGGAAGGCGAACTCCGCGGACAGCACGTCCTCGGCGCGGCCGGAGTCGACGGACGCCTCGAGGTCGTCGACGAGCGCGGCCAGGTCACCCAGATGCTGCTCCAGGTCCGGGTTCTCGGCGGCATGACTTGCCAGACGCGCAGAGAGCTCGGCCTGTATCCAGAAGATGTCGACGATGTCGCCGCGGGTGAGCGTCTCGACGATGAAGCCTCGGTGCAGGGCCTGTTTCACGAGTCCCTCACCGCGGAGGGTCGCGAGCGCCTCACGGACCGGGGTGACGCTGCACCCGAGGGCCGATGCCGTCTCGTCGAGCCGGACGAAGTCTCCCGGTCGCAGGATTCCGGTCATGATCCGGGTGCGCAGGTAGTCGGCCACCTCGACGGCCAGCTGGGTCCTGTGTAGTGGTCCGGGCGTCATCGACTCTTCCGTCCGTGTGCGTCGGTCAATCGACCTTAACCGCCGCAGGGCCCTACCGGCCGGTATCCGTTTCGCGGAAAACTCCGTGGCCGACGCGTGAACCCCTCTGAGACGATGGCGCCATGACTCGTCGTTTCGCTCAGGTCGATGTGTTCTCCTCCACCG
The DNA here is from genome assembly GCF_054823965.1 of Gordonia sp. GN26. NCBI lineage: Bacteria > Bacillati > Actinomycetota > Actinomycetes > Mycobacteriales > Gordoniaceae > Gordonia > Gordonia sp. GN26. The sequence goes on from NZ_JSYC01000038.1 coordinate 34,276, forward strand.
GCACCGAGGGCAATCCCGTGGCGGTGGTCGTCGACGGCGGTGGCCCCGGGGCTCCCATCGCGGAGGACCGCATGGCGGCCTTCGCCCGCTGGACCAATCTCTCGGAGACCACGTTCGTGTTGCCGCCGACAGATCCGGCCGCCGACTACAAGCTGCGGATCTTCACCCCCGACGGGGAGTTGCCGTTCGCGGGCCACCCGACCCTGGGTTCGGCGCACGCCTGGCTGACCTCGGGCGGTCGGCCGAAGGGGGAGGACGTCGTGCAGGAGTGCGGCGTCGGACTGGTCCGCATCCGCCGGTCGGGTCCACGGCTCGCCTTCGCCGCGCCGCCGCTGCGCCGGTCGGGTCCGGTCGCCCCGCAGACCGTCGACGAGGTCGTCGCCGCACTCGGCGTCGATCGGGACGAGGTGCTGGCGGCGGAATGGGTCGACAACGGGCCCGGGTGGATGGTGATCCAGTTGGGATCGGGGGAGCGGGTGCTCGAGGTCCGCCCCGACATCCCGGCCCTCGGCAGCCACGAGGTCGGCCTGCTCGGTCTCTACTCGTCGGGCGACGTCTTCGCCGAGGTCCGCGCCTTCGTCCCGGGCATCGGCGTTCCCGAGGACCCGGTCACCGGCAGCCTCAACGCTGGGATCGCGACCTGGCTGCGGGCCACGGGGCAGGCGCCGGCGAGTTATGTCGCCGCCCAGGGTGGGGCCATCGGTCGCGCCGGTCGCGTCCACATCCACGACGACGGGGAGAACATCTGGATCGGTGGCGACACCGCGACGGTGATCGAGGGCACAGTCGCGCTGTAGTCGGGCACGAGAGGTCGCCGGTCTGTGCCAAGGTGTTTGCCATGAGCGACGCCAGCGACGCCGCAGCCGACGCCCCTGCCGAGACCCTGAGCAACAAGGCGGCCAAGAAACGTCGCCGGCGCGAGCCGCCGCCCGATCCGACGCCGCTGCCGGGCCTCGTCGACGCCCACACCCACCTCGCGGCGTGTGGTGGACGGGATGCGGAGTCGGTCCGCGCCATCCTCGACCACGCCCAGGCGGTCGGCGTGGACCAGGTGGTGACGGTCGCCGACGACATGGTCGACGCCCGCTGGGCGGTCGCCGCGGCGGAGTGGGACGACCGGGTCTACGCGGCCGTCGCACTGCATCCGATGCATGCGGGCGATCTGAACGACGAGACCGCCGCCGAACTCGAGCGGATGGTCCGTCATCCGCGGGTGGTCGCGGTGGGTGAGACGGGTCTGGACTACTACTGGCCGGGTAAGTCCGACGACTGCGCGCCGCCGGAGGTGCAGCACGAGACGTTCCGGTGGCACATCGACCTCGCCAAGCGTGTCGGCAAGCCGCTGATGATCCACAATCGGGAGGCCGACCGGGATCTGCTCGACATCCTGGCTGCCGAGGGCGCTCCCGACACCGTGATCATGCATTGCTTCTCCGGTGACCGAAATGTGGCCCGTGAATGCGTCGACCGCGGGTACATCCTGAGTTTTGCCGGGACTGTGAGCTTCGCCAATGCCGAAGAGCTGCGCGTCGGGGCCGAACTCGTGCCCGACAACCAGATCCTGGTCGAGACCGACGCGCCGTTCCTGACCCCGCATCCCTACCGTGGCCAGCCGAATCAGTCGTACTGCCTGCCGTACACGGCGCGGGCGGTCGCCGAGGTCAGAGGGATGTCCGAGGAGGAGATGGCGCGTCTGTTAGGCGCCAATGCGCGGCGCGTCTACAACATCCCTTTGCCATAATCTGGCCGGTTCGTTATCGTACTGTGATCCCGCTCGGCCAGAGCGATACATCCGGCTCTCAGCGGTTCAGCCTTGTGATGCGTATGCATCCCGAACAGCTCGGATGGGTCTTCCGGTCGCGGCGGCGCGCCTTGTTCCCGACCAGATTGTTGTGCCTTGCCTTCTCTGCCTCCCTCAGTGTCGCCCAAGTCGGTCTTCTCCAAGATCAACGGGACCGACTCCCTGCGTGCCCGCCTGGCGGTGGGAGCCGTCTGCGCGACCGTCGCCGCCGGTGGTGTCATGGGCGTCGCGATGCACAAGACCGTCACCATCGACGTCGACGGGCAGACCCGTCAGGTGTCCACGATGGCGATGTCGGTGGAGAGCCTGCTCGAGTCCGAGGGCCTCGCCCCGGCCGACGGCGACAAGGTCAGCCCGTCGCTCGACTCCGGTTTCGGCGAGGGCCAGACCATCAAGGTCAACCGTCTGAAGAAGCTCACCCTCGACATCGAGGGCAAGCGCGAGACCATCATCACCAACGCCTCCACCGTGGACCAGCTGCTCGAGGAGCGGGGCCTGGAGCACGCCGCCGAGGAAGCCGACTTCGGCACCGACGAGCTGCCCGTCGACGGCGGCAAGATCGACGTCGCCCTCCCCAAGCCGGTGCGCCTGGTGGACGGTCCGACCAAGAAGCGCCCGGTCGTCGCCGCCCACACCGTCAAGGACCTGCTGGAGGCACTCGGTACGCCGCTCGGCGCCGAGGACAAGGTCGTCCCGGCCGCCGACACCGAGGTCACCCCCGACCTGAAGATCGTCGTCACACGCATCAAGACCGAGGACGTCACCGTCACCGAGCCGGTGGCCCCGCCGGAGATCAAGAAGGAAGATCCCACCCTCGTCCGCGACCGCAAGGTCGTCGAGAAGAAGGGCACCCCCGGCGAGGCCCGCGTGACGTATAAGGTCACCAAGGTGAACGGACGAGTCGTGAAGCGAGACAAGCTGACGAGCGAGGTGGTCAGCGAGCCCGTCGCCGCCACCGTCCGTATCGGCACCAAGCCGGGTGCGCCGTACGTCCCGCCGGGCTCCGTGTGGGACGCCCTCGCGCAGTGCGAGGCCACCGGCAACTGGGCCATCAACACCGGAAACGGGTTCTACGGCGGCGTGCAGTTCGACCAGAACACCTGGGAGCGCTGGGGCGGCCTCGAGTACGCACCGCGCGCCGACCTCGCCACCCGTGAAGAGCAGATCGCGATCGCCAAGAAGACCCAGGCCGCCCAGGGCTGGGGCGCATGGCCGTCGTGCACGTCCAAGTTGGGCCTGCGCTGAACGACGACACGCCAGGCGACGCACCGCGGCTCCTCGGACCCGCGCAGATCCGCGAGCTCGCCGCCGAGGTCGGTGTCCGGCCGACCAAGACCCTCGGTCAGAACTTCGTCCATGACGCGAACACCGTGCGCCGGATCGTCACGGCCTCCGGCGTCGGTTCCGACGACATCGTCCTCGAGGTCGGCCCCGGACTCGGGTCGCTGACCCTCGCTCTTCTCGGCACGGCGGGCCGCGTCGTTGCCGTCGAGATCGATCCGATTCTGGCACAACGCATTCCGCAGACCGTTGCCGAGTACGCGCCGGCGCAGAGCGCCGACTTCGACGTCGTGCTCGCCGACGCCCTACAGGTGACTCGCGACGACCTGCCCGTCGTGCCGACGGCGCTCGTCGCCAACCTCCCATACAACGTCTCGGTCCCGGTGCTGCTGCACCTGCTGGGACTGTTCCCCGAGATCACGACCGCCCTGGTGATGGTCCAGGCGGAGGTGGCCGACCGTCTCGCCGCACCGCCCGGCAGTCGCACCTACGGCGTGCCGAGTGTGAAGGCCCGCTATCACGGCCGCGTGAGTCGCGCAGGTGCGGTGGGGCGCAACGTGTTCTGGCCCGAACCCAAGGTCGAGTCCGGACTCGTGCGCATCGAACGCACCGATGACTACCCGATCGACCCGGTGTTTCGGCAGACGGTGTTCGCCGTGATCGACGCGGCATTCGCGCAGCGGCGCAAGACGATGCGGTCGGCACTGGCCGGCTGGGCGGGCTCCCCGGCCGAGGCCGAACGCCGGTTGCGCGCCGCCGACATCGATCCCGGCATCCGCGGCGAGAAACTCGACGTCGAGGACTTCGTGCGCCTGGCCCGCACCGTCTGACGAAACCCGCTGGCTCACCCGTCAAGTGCGGTCGTACCGTGGTGGGGACAACGAACAATCCCCGACCGAGGTCTGTCATGCTCGCGAGTGTGGACGATCGAACTTCTCGACGGCGGATTCGTCGGCGTCACCGGACTCCATTCCCGCGATGAAGGCGTTGCGTCACTGGGATATTGGTGTGCCGCGTGGCAGCGTGGGCGCTGTACGATCTCGAAAACCACTGAGGCGTCTGAATTCTCAGCTCGACGCCGCGCGCAACTTCGTCAGCAGTTCCGGGGCGGCGTCCCGCAGGAAGTCGTCCTGTGTCTCGCCACCGATCTGGATGAGTGCGACGTCGGTGAATCCGGCCTCCCAGTAGGGCTTCACGGCGTCGACGATCTGGTCGAGGTCGGGGCCGCACGGGATGTTGGCGGCCACGTCGTCGGGGGTGACGTACTGGGTCGCGGCCGCGAAGCCCGCGGTGGTGCGGAGGTCGGCGTTGACATCCCAGCCGCCGGCGAACCACCGGAACTGGTCGTGGGCCCGTTCGACGGCGGCATCGCGGTCCGGGCCCCAGCTGATCGGGATCTGCCCGATGGCGCGGGTGCCCTTGCCGTCGATCGTCCCCGTGGCCGCCTGCGCGTTCCAGGACGAGATGAGGTCGGCGTTCGGTTCGACCGCGATCAGATGATCGGCCAGCGGCCCGAAGGTCTCGATCCCGGCGTCGCCCGCCACCGCGACGCCGATCGGCACGGGCTGCTCGGGAAGATCCCAGATGCGCGCGGCGTCGACCTGGAAGAACTCGCCGCGGAAGTCGACGAGGTCGCCGGAGTGCAGTTTGCGGATGATCTCGATCGCCTCGGCCAGCATGTCCTGGCGGTCGGTGACCGCGGGCCAGCCGGCGCCGACGACGTGCTCGTTGAGGTTCTCGCCCGAACCCAACCCGAGGGTGAAGCGGCCGTCGGCGAGGATCTGCAGGGTCGCGGCCTTCTGCGCGATGATCGCCGGGTGATAGCGGATCGTCGGGCAGGTCACGTAGGTCATCAGCTCGACGCGTTCGGTCGCGTGGGCCACGGCGCCCAGCACCGACCATGCGTACGGGGCGTGCCCCTGCGAGGACAGCCACGGGAAGTAGTGGTCGCTGGACACCTCGAAGTCGAAGCCGGCGTCCTCGGCGCCGACGGCATAGCGGACGAGGTCCTTGGGGCCGGCCTGCTCGGTCATCAGGGTGTACCCGAATCGGGTTGTCATCTTCAACTCCTCTGCACGGCTCTCATCGACATCGGTCACTTCGGTGTAGCCAGCGAGCCGTTCGGGTAAACGGACGGCTCACAATCGCGTCCCCGACCCGGAAGAAGGTGCAGATGACCCAGGCCAACGAGAGCGGTTCTGTCGATACCGTGCTGCTCGACGTCGACGGGACTCTGATCGACACGACCTACCTCCATGCGCTGGCCTGGATGCAGGCCTTCACCGCGCGTGATCTCACGCCGCAGTGGTGGGAGGTCCACCGCGCCATCGGGATGGGTGGCGACCGGCTCGTCGGCGAGATCTGCGGCGATGAGGTCGAGGAGTCGCTGGGCGACACGCTTCGCGACGACTGGGAGCGGCACTACCGCAAGCTGTTACCCGACGTCCGGCCGCTGCCCGGCGCCGTCGACTTCGTCCGGGGATTGCTCGACGCCGGCTACCGGGTCGCACTCGCGTCGTCGGGTAAGGCCGAATTCACCGACGCTGCACTGGAAGTGATGGGTTTCGAGCGGGACGATCTCGCGGCGGTCACGTCGTCGGACGACGCGGACGATTCGAAGCCCGCCCCCGACATCCTCGAAGTCGCGCTGAAGGACGCGGGTGGTGGTCGGGCGATCGTCGTGGGTGACACGGTGTGGGACGTCGCGTCCGCGCATCGGCTCCCCGCCGAGTGCGTCGCAGTCCGTTCCGGTGGTTTCGCCGAGGCCGAGTTGCGCGATGCGGGTGCAGTCCTGGTGGTCGACCACGTGGGTGAACTCGCGCGACGCGGATGGCGGCCCTGAGTCGCCGCGGAGCAGCCCTGAGCGCGTATCCGCACCGGCCCGACTAGTCTGACTCATTGTGTCGCGAACGTCGCTGTCGGTGGTAACCGACTCGGTCACCGCGCGCGCCCCGTCGAAGGTGAACCTCCACCTCGGTGTCGGCCCGCGCCGCGATGACGGCTACCACGATCTGGTCACCGTGTTCCAGGCACTGTCGCTGCACGACGACATCCGGGTGGCACGCGCTCACGAGCTGTCCGTGACGGTCCGGGGTGAGGGTGCCGGTTCGGTACCCGCCGACGCCTCCAACCTCGCGGCCCGTGCGGCGCAGGCCCTCGCCGGGTGGGCGGACCGTGCGGGGCACGTCGCCATCCAGATCGAGAAGACGATCCCGGTCGCCGGGGGTATGGCCGGCGGTAGCGCAGACGCGGCCGGTGCGCTCGTCGCGCTCGCGCATCTGTGGAAGCTCGACATCTCCCGTGACGAACTCGCCGAGATCGCCGCCGATCTCGGCAGTGACGTCCCGTTCGCCCTCCACGGCAACACCGCGTTGGGCACCGGCCGCGGTGAGCATCTGATGCACGTGCTCTCCCGCGGCGAGTTCCACTGGGTGCTCGCCCTTGCGCGCGAGGGCTTGTCGACCCCGGCGGTGTACAAGGAGCTGGACCGGCTGCGCGACAGCAGGTCCGGTGACGTCGACGGCGACGGCGATTTCCTGCGTTCCCCCGACGACCTGATGCAGGCCCTAGCCTCCGGTGACTCCCGCGCGGTGGCTCCGTTGCTGCACAACGACCTCCAGCCGGCCGCGCTGAGCCTGCAGCCGACGCTCCGTCGCACATTGCGGGCCGGTGTCGACGCGGGGGCCCTCAACGGGATCGTGTCGGGCTCGGGCCCGACGTGTGCATTCCTGTGTGCGGACGAGCAGTCCGCGGTGAACGTGGCCGCCGAGCTGTCGGGCGCGGGTGTCGCCCGCGCGGTCCGCACCGCGAGCGGCCCCGCACCGGGAACCCGCGTCCTCGGCACGGACTGACACTCTCGCGACTCCCTGACCTCGCCTTCTCGCGGGAGTCACTACAGTTGTCCGGGTGCTCCGCAGACTCCTGACCGCCGTGGTGACGTTCGTCGTCGCCGTACTCGTCGGCATCGGGTCGTTCGCGTCGACGCCGCCGTCGTCGGCCGCGGCCCCCGACAACGGATTCGTCTTCACCACCACCGATGTCCCCGACGACCAGCTCCCGTCGGCAGCTGCCGCCGGTACCCGCCTGACCTACGCGACGCGGGACCAGCGCGGCCGTCCGGCGATGGCCACCGGCGTCTACTGGGTCCCGCGCGGCACACCGCCGGCCGGGGGCTGGCCGGTGGTCTCCTGGGCACACGGCACCGTCGGTATCGCCGACGAATGCGCACCTACGAAGCACCGGCTGGGGGACGGTGTCGAGGCACCCGTGCGGGCCGCGCTGGACGCCGGTTACGCGGTGACCGCCACCGACTACGCCGGGCTGGGATCGGCCGGGGAGACCGACTATCTCGGCGGTGCCGCCGCGGCGTACTCGGTCATCGACATGATCCGCGCGGCACGGTCGGTCGACGCCGCGCTCGGCAGCTCCTGGGTGTCGGTCGGACATTCCCAGGGCGGTCACGCTGCACTGCATGCGGCGCACCGTCAACCGGCGTACGCCCCGGAGCTGCCGGTCAAGGGTGCGGTCGCGATCGCCCCGGTCTCGTCCCTGGAGAACCTGTTCGGCCTCTTCGGACCCCGGATTCCCGGGCTCGGTGCCCTGAACGTCCTGAGTGCGCCGTTCCTCTACACCCTCGCGGGCCTCGACCATTCGCAGCCGGACCTGAGGATCGGGGACTTCCTCACCGACAGCGGCAAGCGCTTCCTGGACCGGTCCCGCGCCCGCTGCAACGGCGACGTCGTCGGCGCGCTGCGGTCGGTGTCACCGGGATCGCTTGTCGCGTCGTCGTTCACGAAGGACCAGAAGTTCCGCGACGCGCTCCGCGCCTACGCCGAGGTCCCCACCGCCGGCTACCCGGCAAAGGTCACCATCGCCCACGGCATGCTCGATCCGATCCTGCCGTACCCGCTGAGCCGTTCGCTTCGGTCGTCGATGGAGCGCAACGGCACGAACGTCGACCTGAAGACCTACGCCCGCGCCAACCACAGCAGCGTCGTCGACGGGTCACTGCCCGACGTCATGACCGCGGTCCGGGAAGCCTTCGGGCGGTAGCGGTTCGACACGCCTCGTCGTAGGCTCCTCGGCTACGCGACCAGCGGAGTCTGCCGGCCATGGCGAGGTCACTCGATGGCTTCGCCGAGCTCCATCCAGCGTTCCTCGATCTCGGCGAGTTCGGACGCCATCTCCCGAATGCGTTCGGTCTCGGCGGCCAGGCCCTGATAATCGGACTGGTCGTGATCGGCGAGGGCCGTCTTTGCGTCGTCGATCTTGCTGTGCAGCTTGTCGATCCGGCGTTCCAGTGACGCCAGCTCCTTGTTCGCCGCCCGTAGTTCCGCACCGCTGAGTGCAGAGGTGGATTCGTTCGACGAGCCGCCGGAGCCCGACGCCGTCGCGGAAGCCGTTTCCTTTTGCTGTGCCGCACGGAGTTTCAGGAACTCGTCGACGCCGTTGGGGAGATGGCGCAGCTTGCCGTTCATCACGGCGAACTGCTGGTCGGTGACCCGCTCGAGGAAGTACCGGTCGTGCGAGACGACGATGAGGGTGCCCGGCCAGGAGTCCAGGAGATCCTCGAGGGCGGCCAGCATGTCGGTGTCGAGGTCGTTGGTCGGCTCGTCGAGGATCAGCACGTTCGGGGCGTCGAGCAGGATGAGCAGCAACTGCAGACGACGTTTCTGGCCACCGGACAAGTCCTTGACCGGGGTGGACAGCTGCGCACTGTCGAAGCCGAGTCGTTCGAGCAGCTGCGAGGGGGAGAGCTCCTGTGCCTTCGAGCCGGCGCCGAAGGTGTAGGTGGTCTGCAGGTCGGCGATCACCTTGCGGACCGGGTCGTCGAGGAAGCGGTTCAGGTCGTCGAGTCGCTGGGTGAGGGTGGCGACCTTGACCGTCTTGCCGCGCTTGACCTTTCCGCCGGTCGCCTCGACCGTGCCCGCGATGAGCCCGAGCAGCGTCGACTTGCCTGCACCGTTCACGCCGAGGATGCCGGTCCGTTCACCCGGGGCGAGGCGCCATTCGACTCCGTCGAGGACGTTGCGGTCACCGTAGGAGACCGACACGTCGAGGAGGTCGACGACGTCCTTGCCGAGGCGGGCGGTGGCCAGCGACTGTAGGGCGACCTTGTCGCGGACGGGCGGGACGTCGGCGATGAGTGCGTTGGCCGCGTCGACGCGGAACTTCGGCTTGGAGGTACGGGCCGGAGCACCGCGACGCAGCCACGCGAGTTCTTTCCGTGCCAGGTTCTGGCGACGTGCCTCGATGGTCGCGGCCTGCCGGTCACGCTCGACGCGCTGCAGGATGTAGGCGGCGTATCCGCCCTCGAAGGGTTCGACGATCCGGTCGTGGACCTCCCAGGTCACCGTGCACACCTCGTCGAGGAACCACCGGTCGTGGGTGACGACCAGCAGCCCGCCGGCGTTGGCGGGCCAGCGGCGCTTGAGGTGATCGGCCAGCCACGTGATGGCCTCGACGTCGAGGTGGTTGGTCGGCTCGTCGAGCGCGAGGACGTCGTGTTCGCCGGCGAGGAGCCGGGCGAGCGAGACGCGTCGGCGCTGACCGCCGGACAGGGAACTGGTGGTCGCATTCCAGTCGACGTCGCCGAGCAGTCCGCCGATCACGTCGCGGACCTTGGCGTCGCCCGCCCATTCGTGTTCGGGACGGTCGCCGACGACGGCATGCCCGACGGTCTCGTCGTCGTCGAAGCGGTCGACCTGGTCCAGGACGCCGACCCGCACCCCGCCGCGGACGGTGACGCGGCCGGAATCGGGTTGCTTGCGGCCGGCGAGCATCGCGAGCAGGCTCGACTT
>NZ_JSYC01000154.1:0-31551 GCF_054823965.1 Gordonia sp. GN26
GGTCGGCGTCGAGGGGCATCTGTTCGATGAACCGCAGTTCGACGCCCTCGTCGAGGCACCACTGCAGGAGATCCGCGGCCCCGTCGAGGGTGTCGGGCATGAGGACCGCATTGACCTTCACGCGCCCGATGAACGTTTTGGCGGCCCGGATGCCCGCGAGCACCGAATCGAGGCGGTCACGGCGCGTCAGGGCCGCGAAATGGTCCCGGTCGACGGTGTCGAGGGAGATGTTGATGCGGGTGAGGCCGGCCAGCGCCAGACCCTGCGCGCGGTGTTCCAGTCCGACGGCGTTGCTCGTGATGGCCAGCGGCACATGCGGTGCGACGTGCACGCAGCCGCGGATGATGTCCTCGAGGTCGCGGCGCATCAGCGGTTCGCCGCCGGTGAACCGCACCTCCTGCACGCCGAGCTTGTTCACCGCGATCCCCACCAGGCGGACGAGTTCGCCGGCGTCGAGGAGCCGGTCACGCGGAATGGCCGGCAGACCCTCGGCGGGCATGCAGTAGGTGCACCGCAGCGAACACTTCTCGGTGATCGACACCCGCAGGTCCCGCGCGACCCGGCCGAACCGGTCGACGAGGGTGCCGACCAGCGGCCGGTCGGAGACGTCGGCCGTTCCCGTCCGGATGGACGGCATGCCCATCGCCACCTGCACCACGAAAGTCCCCGTCCGGTCCGTCGATTCCTACTACATACAGAATTGTATTCAGTTGATCTTGGCTGGTCCGGTGGCAGTTCGCAAGCGCTGGCGGCAGAGATCTCCGGCGGGAGCCCCACCGAGGGGAACCGGCGGCACTTCGCGTGCGTCTCATCTCCGACCGACCCCCGTCGTGCAGGAGGAATCATCATCGCCGCAGAGCTGCCGTGCCGCCGCTGCCCCGCCGTGCGCGGGATGCGGCCGCCGCGCCGACGCCCATGAGCATCACCAAGTACCGGACGGCCTCGGGTGCCGCCCGCTGGCGGGTGAGCTGGCGTCTCCCCGACGGCCGCACCCGCAGCAAGGCGTTCGGCACGCTGCGCGAGGCGCGGGCCTTCGAGGCCGAGGCGATCACCGCCCGCACCCGGGGCGTGGTGTTCGATCCCCGGCGCGGCGACGCGGTCCCGGTGTCGGCGATGTACGCCTCCTGGCTGGCCACCCGCCAGGATGTGACGCCGAAGGTCCGGCGCGGCTTCGAAGACAACTGGCGGCTGCACGTGGCCCCGGCGTTCGGGACGTGGCCGGTGACGAAGGTCGACCGGGAGTCCATCCAAGCGTGGGTGAACACGATGGACTGCTCGCCGCGCACCAAGCGGTGGCGGCATTCGCTGCTGCGGATGATCCTGGCGCACGCCGTCGCCGACGGTCTGCTGGTGAAGAACCCCGCCGAGCGCACGGTGTTCCCGCCGCTGGATCTCGCCGAGCACCTCTATCTCACGCACGGCGAGGTCGACGAGCTGGCGACCCGCTGCGGCGCGCAGGGCGACATCGTGCGCATCCTCGCCTACACCGGGTTGCGCTGGGGTGAGCTGACCGGCCTGAACGTCGCCGACGTCGACCTGCTCCGCCGACGGATCTCGGTGCGCCGCTCCATGACCCAGGTCGGCGGCACCCTGATGACCGGAAAACCCAAGAGCCGCGCCGGGATTCGCACGGTCCCCCTCCCCCGATCCCTGATCGCGGTGCTGGCAGCCCGCGTCGACGGCCGGCCGCGTACCGCCCCGGCGGTCACCTCACCGCGCGGGGCGCGGTTGAGCCGGGAGAACTGGGTGCGTGCGGTGCGGTGGCGGGAGCAGGTCACCGCGCTGGGCTATCCGACGCTGCGGGTGCACGATCTGCGCCACACCTATGCGAGTCTGGCCCGCGCCGCCGGCGCAGATCTGCGGCTGCTGCAGGTGGCGATGGGCCACGCCTCGATCACGGTGACCGCACACACCTACGCGGATCTGTTCGACGGCGAGCTCGACGCGGTGGCCGATGCCCTCGATGCGCGCGTGGTGGAGATCACCGGCCCGGCGGTCCCCGAGGAACCGTGACCGGCGCGGGCCGATCCGACCCCGGAAACCAGAAAACCTCCCGGATGAACCGGGAGGTTTTCGTGGTGGCCAGAGTCGGGATCGAACCGACGACCTTCCGCTTTTCAGGCGGACGCTCGTACCAACTGAGCTACCTGGCCCTAAGACGACCGGCGCATCCGGTAGAACCGAATGCGCCGGTCATCTTTGGCGACCCTGACGGGACTCGAACCCGCGACCTCCGCCGTGACAGGGCGGCGCGCTAACCAACTGCGCCACAGGGCCTTGTTTAATTGTTCTGTCCGACTCTCGTTTCCGAGTGCCGCACAGGCGTACCCCCTACGGGATTCGAACCCGCGCTACCGCCTTGAAAGGGCGGCGTCCTAGGCCGCTAGACGAAGGGGGCCGGTCTCGCTTCTCCGCTGGGAGCTCGCATAGCTTATGACAGGTTTTGCGCGCAACACAAATCGGCTGGTCAGAGCTATAAAACGGCGATTTACGCACCCTCGCTGCCTGACGTGCACCCCCTCGCTGCTGGAGGCGCGAAGCCGCCCCCCCGCCGCCTGAGGTGCGAGGAGTGATAGCGACGAGCCACGAAGGCCTCGCAACAAGCCTTGAAACCAAGTGCCCTCACAGCCCCACCGGACACAGTCCCCGCGGCCGGCTCGACACACCCACAGGCCCTCGTTCACCCCGTCCCGGCAAGCTGTAAACTCATCGACGCCCCGGCTCGCCTGGGGCATACGCCCCTATAGCTCAGTTGGTAGAGCTACGGACTTTTAATCCGCAGGTCCCAGGTTCGAGCCCTGGTGGGGGCACCATCGTGACCAGGCGATTCGCTTTCGAGCGAGTCGCTTTCGTCGTTCTGGGCCATTGTCGTAGGCGCAGTGGAAAGTGTTGGGGTGATGCGGGTGCGTAACGACATGCGAATCCCTCCCACGCGGGTCGACCATGGGAGCCCAGACCGGACCATCCCACGAGTTCAGAGTCCTCCAACCCGGCCTGAACCACCCCTGGTTTGATGCCGCTTCCTTCTGAGTCAGGAAGGATGAGCATATGCCTAAGAAAATTGATCCGGAGGTCCGTTCGAGGGCCTTGCGGTTGCTGGAGGCGCACGGCGGGGAGTACACGTCGTTGACTGCCGCGGCAGAGGCGATCGCCAAGCAGGTCGGTGTCGGCGGGGAGACGGTACGTCGGTGGGCCGTACAAGCCCAGGTCGATGCCGGCGCCCGCGCGGGGACCACCTCGAAGGAGTCCGCCGAGATCAAGCGACTCAAGGCGGAGAACAAGCAGTTGCGAGAAGACGTTGCCATTTTGAAAGCGGCGACAACTTTCTTCGCGGGGGAACTCGACCCCCGCAACCGATGATCGTGGCGTTCATAGACCAGATGCGCGCCAACGGTTTTGCGGTCGAGTCGATCTGCCGGGTCTTGCGGGAGCAGGGCTGCACGATTGCCGCACGAACCTACCGGGCATGGCGAACCCGGGCACCTGCCGCACGGACCGTCTCTGATGCCCACGTCGTCGATGCGGTGCGCAATGTCGTCTGGCGCACCGATGACGACGGCCGGCGGAAGATGACTCCGGAGGGCCTCTACGGGCGGGTGAAGATGCGCGCCCATCTGCACCGGACAACCCTGCCTGGGGTGTCCTATGGCGCCGTTGATCGAGCGATGAAAGTGTTAGGCCACAACGGGATTCGAAGGTCCAAGGGAGTCCGCACGACCGTCAGATCCGCTGATGGTGTACGCGCGGAGGACCTGCTGAACCGACAGTTCAGTGCCGCCGAACCCAACCGGGTCTGGGTGACCGATTTCACCTACTGCCGGACATGGGCTGGGTGGGTGTACGTGGTGTTCATCATCGACGTGTTCTCGCGCCGAACCGTGGCGTGGCACGCATCGACATCGAAGACAGTGGAGCTGGTGACGGTCCCGCTTCGGATGGCACTGTGGCAGCGGAATCGGGAAGGGCATCCAGTGAAAGCTGCTGAGCTGATTCATCATTCAGACGCGGGAAGTCAGTACACATCGGTTACACTGACTGAGCGTCTGCGCCTGGAAGACATCGCCGCGTCGATCGGAACGGTCGGGGACGCCTACGATAACGCGCTGACTGAGTCGGTGAACGGCTTGTACAAGACAGAGTGCATCCGGACCACGATCTTCCACTCCGGTCCGTACAAGACCGTCTCCGACGTCGAGTTCGCGACCGCCGGTTGGGTCGACTGGTACAACAACAGCAGGTTGCACTCGAGCATCGGCCAGATTCCCCCGACCGAGTTCGAAACGCTCCACTACTCTGGCCTCGGCCCCGAGGACCAGCCCAAATTGGAGGCGGCACAGAACCTAGGGTGATTCAGCCCGCCGCAGCCGGCCCATAACCCCCGACCGCGGGACCGCCCTGTCTCAACCGATTCGGAACTCGTATCGCGGCCTGCCTCCGACCTGTTCGCAGTAGGACCGCGACTCACACTCGACGAAGATGTCCCCGGAGAAGGTCGAAGTGACACGGATCCTTGCCCGCTCCCCTCCGCCCAGATCGAAGTTCAGAGTGGCAGCGGCCGCACCCGGTCCACAGCTCGCGTCATGCCTCGCGGTGAAGGTCACCCGCCAATTGGACAGCAGACTTCCAGGGAGGTCGAGTCCAGGGGTTTCGATGCAGGACGGGTCGGGTCGGGCGTCGATCATGGTGACCGTCGCTCCCCGGAACCCGGTGGAGACCGCAACGAGGACCCCAGGCTCATTCGTGCGCGGTCCGAGCGACCCAAAATCGAGGCCGTCGAGGCTTCCGGCTGCAGCGTCGGCCATTGCCGTGGCGGGAGCTGCACAGGCGAGTCCTGCGAGAGCGATCGTCGTGGAGGCCAGTACGGCTGCGACACGGTGGACAGACGTCATGCTGTGCTCCTCTATGACTCGCGACCCAGACAGATCGCGATCAAGACACCAGTGCAGCACGGAAGTCCGGAAGATCGTGCGGCTTCGACCGCACCGGGCACGTTTCACTCGAGATCCGCTCGCACGCAACCCGCCCGACCCGTCACGGCAGCCACCGGGCCCCGGATGTTCATCCGGTTGGACGACACCCGTTGCCGCACAATCGAGTACACAACCCGCTATCCTCCCGCTCGAAGGTGACACACCGGCGGCGAAGGTTCCGAAGTCCCCTTCAACGAGTCCTGCTGATCTGGGGATCCCGTACGACACCAAAGAACAGTTGCGCGATCCATCCTCATCTTCGACGGCTAGGACGAGGAAAGCGACCAGCACCCGGCTGATCTGGAGTTCCCTAATGACCACGGGCACAAAGCATCTCCACCAACCGACGGCGCCGTTCTCCGATGACCTGGCCCAGCAATGGTTCGAGTCGTATGCGCGGCCGTCGCCTCTTCCGCTTCATCAACAAGAACGGCGAGTTCTTCTGGACGGACGTGATCGAGTTCCGCCGGCCGGGCGTGCACAACGACGGCGGATTGAACGACATCGGCCGGATCGAGCGCCCGTTCTCCCGTGAGATCAAGCCCCCACGAAACACCGAGAAGCGCGAGCGCAGCAAGGCCGTCTTCTGGTCGGATCGCAGTGACGGGTCCGACTACTTCCGGTGGACGGGCACCGAGAACCGGCACAGAGACGACGACGCCCTGAGCGAGGAGCGCCGTGCCCCGGCCATCGTGCCGTCACGTCTCGAATCGATCGAGGACTACGTTGCTCGAGCGGTCGCCAGGACCATTGCGCTGCAGCGGATTGCGCAGTCACGATCGGCCTCGTCGCGACGGGGGTCACGCCTGTAGGCGGACCATCGTCATCGTCGTGCCGGCCGCCGAAATACCAGAAGGAGCGCGATGACGCCCGTCACACGTCCCCAACGGCCGCAGCGGGGTCCCCGGCGTAGCGCGTGTCGGGACTGCAATTCTCGCCGACGACGGCGTGTGGGTCGATCACCGCGCCTTCCCCGACTGTGACGCCGGCCAGGATCACGGCACCGTCCCCGATCTGGGCGCCCTGGCCAATCAGCACCGGTTTCGCGTCCCGTGTCGCACCGGACGCGTCTTGCCTCGTCAGAACCCGTACTCCGGCGCCGATCCGAACGCCGGCGGCGAGGTAGACAGGCGCATCGCCGTCGAACCACGCCTTCTCGCCGATCGAGATGTCGCTGCCGCCGAAGTAAACATTTGCACCGATGGTGCTTTCGGCGACATCCCAGCCGAGCGCTTTCAGGGTCCGCCATCGGAGGGCTCTGGGCACAACCGGAGAAGCCACGACCTTGTTGACGATGACGTCGCGCTTTCCTGTCGCCCCCAAGCGCTTGTTGGTCCCCACGCGACCATCATCGGCCACGCCTGCAGCGAGACACGAACCAGAATTGTCGCCTGTTTAGACGTATTTCGCCCTGCGGGCTACTCGTCCCATGTCACCGGCCCGTCGACTTCGCCATCTCCGCGTCCGACCGCGAAGTCGGAGTCGCGGCGTCGTTGCTCAAGGCCTGATCCGAACTCGCTCCGGCGGTCTTCGGTAGTTCAGTGCCGTAGTACGCGTAGCTGTACTCGGTATCCCGAATCGGCGCGTCGTTGAGCACGCAGCCGAGGACCTTCAACTGTGCCAGAGCGAGCTGGTTCGTCACCTGGTCGAGCTGCGGCCTGGTTGTCCGTCCCGAACGGGCGACGAGCAGCACGCCGTCCATCCACTGCCCCACTGCCACGGCGTCAGCAACCGGGAGTACCGGAGGCGTGTCGACGATGACGTGGTCGTAACTCTCAGCAAGTTCAGCGAAACCCCGGCCGGCCTGTTCGGAGGCCAGGAGTTCCCCGGCGTTCGGCGGGATCGGCCCGGAGGCGATGACGTCGAGATTGCGGAAGCCGCTTGACTGAACGACATCTAGGATTTCCGCGTCGCCGCGCAGATAGTCGGTCAATCCGATCGCGCCGTTGACGGAGATTCGGCTGCCCAGGCCGGGCTTGCGAAGATCGGCACCGACGAGGATGACGCGGCGTCCGAGCTCAGCCAGGGCGAGGCTGAGGTTGACGGCGGTTGTGGTCTTTCCGTCGCCAGGTGCCGGGCTGGTGACCAGAATCCGGGGGCTGTCGCGCCCCACGGACACGAACTTCAGGTTCGTACGCAGCCGTCGATATGACTCGGCGGTCGGCGAAGCGCCTCCGGCGAAGTCAGCAGTCCGGTCCCATTCCAGCTCGTTCGAGCTGGGCACCGTCGCCAGAACCGGGCCGAGTCCCGCCGAGGTGAGGTCTTCTTCGTTGCGCACACGGGTGTCAAGTCGGTAGAACGCAACCATCAGTGCCGCGGCGAACAGCAGCCCGCCCAGCACACCGAGTGCGATGTTGAACAGCGTGTTGGGTGACACGACGTCGTTGGTCGGAGCCGCCGGGGTGATGACTGTCAGCGTGGTGACCGGTCGGCCACCGTCGATCGGTCGTTCAAGCGACTCAACGTAACCGACCATCGAGTTCGCCACGGCGTTCGCCAGTCGGGCAGCCTCGTCACTGCTCGAGTTGACGGCCGCGATGGTGAGCAAGACCGTGCCGGGCTTGCTGGTCACCGAGATCTGCGAACGCGCCTCGGAGACCGTCAGCGGAAGACCACCGTCCTCGATGGCGCGGGTCAGGATCACGTCGGATTGAGCGAGTTCGGCGTAGGAAACCATGCGCTGCTGCGAGGCGAGCGACCCTTGATATGCGCTCTGGGCATTGGTGTCCGTGGCCGACGTCGCGTACAGAACCGCTTCGGACTCATACTTCGGCGTCGTCATCAGGCTCGCAGCAAGACCGACGAGCGCACCCACGCCGATGCAGATGACGATCACCCACCACCGGCGTTGCACCACCGCACGAACTCGGCGCAGACTCTGTTGTGCCTTGTCAGCTGCGGTTCCAGGCGATCCACCTATTGGCGCCGGAGGTGGAACAGATCCGGTGAATACGGCTGTCATATTGATCTCCTTGAGAAGTATTCGGTGGCCATCTGCTCAGGCCTGTCGATCATCGGGAGAGAACCGTCTCGGCTCACACCCGCCCCAAACTCATCGGACGCTGAATACCTCCGAAACATCCCGTCGAATACTGGCGGGCACAACACCATCGGGCTCGGGGACGCCGAAGGCAATTCCGACCGCGATGCGCTCTCCGGGTTGCAGCGAAAGGCCGTCGGCCAACACCTTCTCCTCGGCGAAGGTGTTGCCGAACTGGAGCAGGCAGGAGCCAATTCCCTTCCACTGCAGCGCATAGACCAGCGTCATCGCGAACAGTCCGGCGTTCAGATATCCCTGGTTACGCTCGCCATAGAAGTCGAGGCTGCGCGCGTCAAAGGTGACCACTGCGAGACGGCAGGTGTCGAAGTCGATGCCGCCAGTCCCGTGCAGGGTTCGGTACAACAACTCCTTGGCTTGCGGATCGTCGAAGACCCGCAGTCCCACCATCTGCCGGTTACAGGCCGACGGGGAGCGCATGGCCAGCTCGATACACAACTGCAGGTCGTCGTCGGAGACCGGCAGATCGGTGAACCGTCGAGTCGAATGCCGTCCGCGCACAAAGTCTTCGAAGGGCAGTTCCTTCCAGGAACTGGAGTCGAGATGGTTTGCCGATGCGACACCGGCCACGAAGCCGCAGTCCCATGGGGTGTCAATGTCGATCAGCGCATCGAGTCTGCCTCGGATGGACGCGGCATGGACGTCGTCGCCCTCGCGGGACTTGATGAAGTCGGACCAGGACCGCAGGACCTCGACTCCGATGGCGAAGGCAGAAGATTCCCTTGTCGCGGAGGACGACTTCTCCAGCCGCCCCATGAGATCCTCGGCTTTGCTCCGTCCGAACACCCGCGCGTTCCGGTACGACAGTCCCTTCTCCAGCGAGTGGGACAGGATCATGATCTTGTACTGCTCGTGCTCGGGGTCGGGGCCACCGTCGAGCAGGTGGCGACTCATGAACGTCGCGTCTGCGAAGTACTCCTTGTAAACCTTAGCCCTCTTCACGGTTCGACGAAGAGACTGCGACTGCTTCAGGCGCGCTTTCAGGTTCATTGGTCACCTTCTTTCGGATAAGTCTGAGAATGAATGGTTCGGTAGCCACGACGGCGACCGAAATGAAGAGGAACACGACGATTTTCAGTACCAGCGTCCACACACTGCCGAGTGGCTCGGTTACCAGAGGCACGACGAACATCGCGAAGCCGACACTGCAGAGTCCGACGAACTGCAGTCGCAGGACACGCGACCACGGAATGCCGGCACCGTCGGCGCGAAGCGCGAGGCGACAGGCTATACCACTCATCAGCACTCGTTGGATCAGTTGTGCCACAGCCACACCCATCAAACCCCACATGTACGCCATCGGAATCGCGGCCGCGAGCGAGATCACGCTGGAACTGGTGGACACCACCATGGCGGGACGGGTGCCGCGCTCAAGGAACAACAACTCGGTCAGCGACGGGTAGTAGATGGATTTCACCATCATCGACAGCGCCAGTACCGGGATGATCACAGCCGCATCGTGAAAGGCTACCGGTGTCAGGATGGCAAGCGCCTCAGAGCTGAACAGCGCAGCGGCTGCGGCGATCACGACGTTCACGGCGACGAATCCGGCGATGAGATCGTGGATCCGATTCCGCCAGCCCGGTGCGCCGCCCTTGGCCTCGCTGAAATAGAACGGCATGAACGCACGATGCATGGCGGTCTGGACGGCATCGATGACGTTGACCACGTACATGGCGATGTTGAACAGACCCACCGCGGCCGCGTCGATGACCCGGAGGATGACGAGTCGGGTGGCGAACGCCGTGGCTTGCAGAGACACGGAATGCGGAACCATCGGCAGCGAATAGGCCAGGATCTCCCGCAGATCCGCCATCCGGAATCTGCTCCAGAGGGCACCGGTACGCATGGCGTCGAGGATGCACAGCAGAGCTGTGATTCCGTTCGCGCATAACAGCGCCAACGACGTGCCGCCGACTCCCATCTCCGCAGGCCCGACGAACGCGACCGTGAAGGCGGCGTTCATCAGGAAGTATCCAACGGAACAGACCACGAATCGCTTCGGGGCCTCGGAGGTCTGCAAGAAGGACAGGTAGACCAGGGTGACCGGTTGGAAGATGACCGCGACGACTGCCAAAGCGACTGCGGGATAGAAGTCCAAGCCCGGGAACACCGCGTCACCGTAGAGCGGCGCTGCCACCAGGAGGATCACCGCGATGATCAGCCCGGTGGGCGTGAGCACGGTGATCACCGCGGACAGCGCTGCCTTGCGACGCTGTTGTGCCTCGGCGGCCCCCCGCTCGGACTCGCTCAGATGGCAGTACCGCATGACGCCGAAGTCGAGGCCCAGAGTCGCGATCGTCGACATCAACAGTGTCGCCGTGACGAGCATGCTGAAGTAGCCGTACTCATCCGGGGTGAGCAGTCGCGTGTAGACCGGCAACAGGATGGCTGCCGACAGTTTCTGCAGCAACGACGCCGCGATGTAGATCGTCGAGCTTTTCGCCACCGCTGGGCGGGTACGTGTGGTCATAGACGACTCCGAAGAGTCTCGACCATCTCGCGCGTGGTTGACCTCGCGTGCTCTCGTTCTTTCTCGAGATTGGCCGCGATCGCTTCCGCACCGAGCGGATCGGGCGCGAATGCCAGTTGTTCGACCCTGTTCAGCATCGCGTCGATGCTGTCCGGCGCCGCGCTGGTGAGATCGAAGTAGCGATCCAGACAGTCCAACTTACCGAGAATGTTCTTGATCTTGCTCTCGTACCGGCCGTAGGTCGCTTCGGTGTCGAATGACACGAACCGCGCTCCCGACCGGATGCTCATACAGGTCCCGTGGAAGAAGTCGGTGACCACACAGTCGAAATCGGCGAAGGCGGTCGCGAACTCCTGCGGCGTGAGTCGGATGAACCGGCTGTTGTCCTGGCGGATGAAACACGAATAGAGGTCCGCGCGGCCGTTGAATCGCTCCGAGATATTGGTTCCGATGTCCCGGTTCTTGACCATCATCAGGATGCGCGGCCGATGCGCCACTGCTCTGCCGGCCCGCGCACGGCCGGACGGCGTACCGAGCGACTCGCACTGCAGGGTCGGGTCGATGATCTCTGTCACCGGCCGGGCGATCAGTTCATCGACCAGACTGCGCGTGATGCCATCGCGCACGGTGATGTAGGAGTACCCCTCGAGTGAGTTCTTCAGCCGATCGCGATCGGACGGCTGCAGTGCGTTGATATCCAGTCGGTTCGCCGACGTGGCGAAGCTCGCTTTGGGTCCGGGAAGGTCACTCGGCAGGTAGTAGATGCTGTCGATGCCGATGTGGGCGAGATTCCACACCTCGTCGGAGCCGGTGATGTAGCCGGCGTAGCGATCCTCGAGGAACGCCGTCGCTGCCCTGCGGTCCTCGATGTTGATCCACCGGGAGTCGATCTGCGGGAGAACGGGTTTGATGAATCGCCGCATGGACACGAAGTTCATTGCGCGCGACGGACCGAAACTCGGGTTCTTCGGGTTCGCGATGGACATCAGACGGCGCCGGCGCACTGCTCCGACATCCGTTGGCACCAGCTCGAATTCGAGATCAGGCGCGCTCTCCGAGAGCACCTTGTGGGTGGCGTAGGCCTGGAGAACCGTCCCGTAGTTCTCCGACTGGGTCAAGGTGACGATCCCGATCCTGGTCTTACCGTTCGGCGACTTCACTGGCGACTCCGCTTCCTTCCTCTTGGCGAGCCGAAACTCGGTACTCGTGAATCCACCGCTCGATCAGCGCGAGCACCAGGAACAACGCCACCCAGTACGAGGTGTGGGTGATCAACCGGGACGTGATCAGGACGAACATTGTGTATGTGATGAGCAGACTCGCCACTCGCGAACTCCGAGCGAGATACACAAGCGCGCAGACGTACACGGCAACACCGATGAACCCGACTTCCATGTGCAGACGGAGTGTGTCGTTGTGCAACTGCGAGTTCCAGTAGGTGCCGAAATGGTTGTCGACCAGCGCGCTGAGCAACGGGTTCAGCGACCCGAAACCAGTCGTCTGAGAGAGGAGTCCGGTGGCGATCTGGTAGATCTCCAATCGGCCCGTGGTGACCGTGTTGATGTCGACACCGAAACGTTCGGCGGCCAGTTCGACAAAGCCTTGCGAGTACACGTACATCACCAAGTACGGGCTGGCGATGCCGATAGCCGCCAATCCCAAGAGGTAGCGACGCGATGCCGGCTTCATCGACCTCAGCCATCGGGAGGCGATGATCATCGCCGGCGCCAGCACGAACGATGCTCGCTTCAGCGAGAGCATCGTCAGCGCACCGGCAGCCAGTGCCAGCAACTTCCGGTTCCGGAACACGAAGTACGCCTCGACAATCAGCAGGTCGTGGGCGAAGGACGACTCGAAGGGGGAACTCGACGCCGACCAACTGATCTCGGTCACGCTGGCGAGACTGAAATCGGTGGAGAAGGCGAGCACGAAGTATGTGGAGTAGCGCGCCAGCAGAATGATCGCGTAGAGGTCGAGTTGTCGAGCGGTGGCGGTGTTCACGACACACAGGGCGATCAGTGCTGGCGCAACGATGTAGAAGGCCTGACCGACCCCCGTCCATGTCAGTGTCTCGAGGGCCGGGTACTCCCGGATCCACGAGATGACCACCAGAACCGCCGCGGCGCCGATGAGGACCGAGAACGATCGCAGAAAGTGGATGTCGCCGAGGCTGTGCCAACGAGTCACCAGGAGCCATGCGATCCTGGCGCCGGCCGCGACGAGCAGCAGCGCGAAGGCCCCGTAGTACAGGCCTTTCGGCGCGTATCCAGTCATGTAGATGACATGCAGGAACGCATAGATGGTGAAGAGAGCCAGGAACGTCCATTGGAGCAGTCGTCCCGCGTTCGGTGTGGCCTGGACCGGTACCTGCGGAGCGACACTCGCTTCGGGCACCGGAACTGTGTCCGCACGGTCCTCGGACAATGACTTCGTCATGACGCAAGACCTTGGACGTACTCCCACGACGAACCGGCGAGTGCGCTGAGTCGGTCGCGAACCTCACCGGCGTCGTAGTCCGCCGACGCCGGAAGGTCGTCACCGTTGGCGATCGCCAGGCGTTCGAGGCCGACCGACCGCAGCAGATCGGTGAGCCGTGCTGGCCCAGTGTCCGGCAGCACCGGATACACCGGCCGACCGAACATGAGACTGAAGGACAGTCCGTGGAACGAGTCCGTGATCACCGCCTCGGCGTCGCGAAAGAGGGCGACGAAGTTCTCCGGCGTCACCAGATAGTGGGGTCGGCCGCGCGCCCCGACCAGTCGCTTGATGTCGACGTTCACCCGGCGGAGTGGCAATCCCATCCGTTGGGCCAATTCCTCTGCGCGACGGTTGAAGTCAGGGGTGTTGTGCAGTTGATAGGCCAGGACGTAAGGCTTGTCAGGTCGTTCCACCTCGGCGGCGAACGATGCCCAGAAGTCGCGTCCGTGGAGGAGGACGGGATCGACATCGCGGCGGACACTCACTCCGTACTCGTTCAGGGTCGGAACCGCGGACGGCTCGCGGACCGAGACGGCCTGGAAGTCACCGAGCAACCGGCGAGTATCGGCGGAGTCGGTGGTCACCCCGGAACCGAAACTGGCGGCGTAGCTGTACTTCTTGTGCACGTCGAGCACTGGCCGCAGAAAATAGGCCTCGTCGATGGCACCGTGGATGCAGTTCCACACCTGGTCGCTGCCTACGACGATGCGATCGAAGTCGTCGGCGATGGCCTCGACGTCGGCACCGTCGGTGATCTTCCGGGTCAGACGCAGGTTCTTCTTCTGGAAGCCGCGGAATCGGCTGGCCATGACCGCGTAGTTCGGCCCCTGGATCGCCAGGTAGGCGGTGCTTCGTACCACCGAGTCCCGCATCCGGGACTCACGCAGGCTGGCGGTCGCGAGCCCGAAGCGGCTGTCCGACGGTGGCACGTAGTCGACGACGTGGACATCGGCACCGGACTGGGAGAGCGCTTCCTGTAATGCAATCGCCTGCAACAACGAGCCGTAGTTCGGGTAACAGTGGCGAGTCAGTATTCCGACTCTGCTCATCATGCGGCCCCGCTCGCACGCTGAGAGTTACCGAGATCGACTCGAGCCGCACGAGCACGCCACGGAACCGGAGACTTCGGCTGTGCCTCGTACACCGAACGGAGAACATCGGCGACGACGACGGTGGACACGTGGGACCTCGCCCAGTCTCGGCACGCTTCGCGTACGACGTCACGTTCCTCACCCTCACGGGCGCAGTTGATCATGGCCTCGGCCAGAACCTTTGTGGACTGATCTAGATCGTCGTCGGCGAGACTGACGAGGGTCACCTCGTCGAGCCCCTGGAATGTCTCCCACTCCCCCACCTCGGAATACACCGCCGGCGTGCCACACGCCAGGGACTCCAGGATCACCATGGGAAGCACTTCGGCTCGACTCGGCAGCACGGTCGCAGTGGCCGCGGCCAGATGTGCTGTGACGGCGTCACGGTCGAGGCGACCGACGTAGCGCACGTTGTCTTGTGCGCTGGCCTTGAGCTTCGCCTCGACCTCGTGGTTTCCGTCTTCGATCGGTCCGGCGATGAGCAGGTTCGCGTCGGGCAACGCCTCGTGGACGAAGGGCCACGCATCCAACAGGCGGTCGATTCCCTTGCGATCACCCACTTCTCCTGCGAAGACGAATGTGGGTGGGGCGTCGTCGGAGGGATGCGAGCCGGCGGAGGATATGAGAGTTGCCGAGATCGGGTTGAGGACGACGGTGGTGTCGATGTTCGGGTCGATGCGCTCGACGAGGCGCTGATGCCGTCGGCCGAGGCAGATCGCGGTGGTGGACGATTTCAGGATCAGTTTCGTGAGCCGGGGATACTTCTCGACGTGGCGCTCGAAGTCCGCCCCGTGCAGGCTCACCACGCAGGGCTTGTGCAGGGCACGCGCCAGCAGAACGACCATCCCCTCACGAACGAAACTCCCGAACTCGCTGAGATGAACGTGCGCGATGGTCCAATCACTGCGGCTCAGCGTCAGCCGCAACGCGACACGCACGGCCGAACCCAGTGACGCGATCCCACGTTTGGATCCCCAGGTGGGCATGGCGATCTGCTCGAAGGGCCCGGAGTCCATTTCGATGTACTCGCGGATCACCGTCGCCATTCCGCCGGCGCCCGAAGGCTCCGGACCCACCTGCACGACCACGGGTGCTTCCGCCGGGGAGGAACCGGTGCTTGCGCGCGTCGGCTCCTTGGCGGTCAATTTCCGCTGCACAGCTGTCTTCTCGGAGGCCCACGCCGTCTGAGCGGCGATCGGCAAGAACTTGGGGCCGTCGAGCAGGTAGCGCCGCCACAGACGTTTGGGTTCGCTGGCCAGGCGCCACACCCATTCGAGAGCCAGGCGTTGCATGATCTCCGGTGCGCGACGGACCTTGAGCGCGGCGAAGTCAGCGGCCGCACCCGAACCCACATACACCGCGGGCGGAAGACTCTCCTTCCAGTGGGCGTACCAGCATTCCTGTTTGGGCGACCCCAGTCCGAGAAAGACCACGTCGGGCTCCAGTTCGACGAGGCGTTCGACGACCTCGTTGCATGCCGGGTCCTCGACGCCATCGACGAACGGGAACGGCACCGCCACGACGTCGGCTCCGGTCATCTCCTGCAGGTTCGTCGCCGCCTGGACGGCGACACTGGTCTCGCCACCGGTGATCACCACCCGCCAGCCGATGACAGCGGCCTTTCGGCATACGTCGAACAGTAGGTCGGCGCCGGTGTTCCGGGCCACAGGCCTGGTTCCGAGGAACGATGCGAGCTTGGCCACGGGCACACCGTCGAGAAGTGCAAGGTCGGCCTGTGCGTAGCCTTTCCGCGATTCTTCCGACGTCTCCAACCGAATGAGGTGATCGACGTTGGGTGTCACGACCAGGCGAGTTGCATGAGCCCGCACCAGCGTCTCCACGTGCTCGAGCACGTCGTCACTTCCTCCGGTGACGACCGGTATTCCCCCGATGTACAGATTCTCCCCGACCCAGGTCAGCAGGTTCGACTCGTTCATTTCATCCTCAGGATCTCGGGATCAGACACTGGCGAAAATGTCTGGTAGTCAGGGGATTTCAGTACGCACCTTCGTTGGCGAACACCGCTCTGACGGTGCGCCAGAGAATGATGCAGTCCTGCATGATCGACCAGTTCTCGACGTAGGAGAGGTCCAGTCGGACCGACTCCTCCCACGAGAGGTCGGAGCGGCCGGAGACCTGCCACAGGCCGGTGATTCCGGGCTTGACGAGCATTCGGCGCGCCACCCGACCGTCGTATCGGGCGACTTCCTCCGGGAGTGGCGGTCGCGGACCGACGAGACTCATGGACCCGTTCAGGACGTTGAACAACTGCGGCAGCTCGTCGAGGCTGTAGCGGCGGATGAACCTTCCGACCCGGGTGACCCGCGGGTCACTACGCATCTTGAACAGAACACCCGCGCCCTCGTTCTGGTCGACCAGGTCGTCTTTCAGAGACGCTGCGTCCTGGACCATCGAGCGGAATTTCCACATCATGAAAGGCCTGTTCGCAACGCCGACCCGTGTCGCTTTGTAGAACACCGGCCCGTCCGAGTCGAGCTTCACCGCAATTGCCACGACGAGCAGGACCGGCGCGACCGCGATCAACGCGGTGGTCGCAACGACTTTGTCCAGAAGTAGCTTTCGGAAACGGTTGGCGCCTTCGTACCGCGGTTTGTCGATATGTAGAAGCGGAAGGCCGGCGACGGGGCGAACGAGCATACGTGGACCGGCAACGTCGGTCACGCCAGGTGCTACGAGCATCTCGACGTATGCGTCTTGGAGTTCCCAGGACAGATCCTGCATCGCCTGATGGCCGATTGCCTCGGCAGAGGTGACCGCGATCGTCGTTGCACCAGAGGCATAGACCGAGCGGGTCACGTCGCCGAAGTCTCCGAAGACCGGAATCTCCTTGGAGCCGATCGTCACGTGCGACTTGCGCGGCGCCTCGCACGGGGGCAGACAAACACCCACCACCTCGAACCCCAGGGTGGGGTCCTCGGCAAGGCGTTCGATCAGCGGCTTTGCCGATCGTTCGGTTCCTAGTACAAGGAGACGGTCCAGGTGAGTCCCGCGTAGACGCTGGGCACCCAGACGTTGACGCCACCACCACCGGGACACCAGGAGAGCGAAGGTACCGAGAGGGAATGCGATTCCCAGGAACCCCCGGGCCATGTCGAGTTTCAACAGGAGATCGACTATCGCGAGGGTGCCGAACACGCCGAGGCAGGTCGTAGCGATCCGGCTGTACTCCTCGGAGCTCGACCCCACGATCCGTCGATCCAGTGTGCCGCCGACTCGCAGTGCCGTGAGCCACGCCGCGACGAGACATGCGCAGATGACTATCGAGGAAACCCCGAACTGCCCCGACCCCGGTGTCAGGCTCCCGGGGCCGAATCGCAGGACCTGCGCAAATGCGACCGCACCGATGACCAGCACAGCATCCGACCAGGCCAGACGCCGTACATATCGCAGGGTCCACGACCTCGCACTATCTTCGCGCCCCGCGAGCGGATACAGCTGCCGACGCCGCGAGCCAGTTCGTGCAGCAGACCTTTCCTCTATCTGACGACCGGTACTCACCCGGGCCGCCCCTTGCCAATCCCCCGCCCCCCGACCATCTGAATGGTCATTGCAGGACGTCCTTCCAGACCTCACGTCACATCCGCAGATGCGGATTGGATTCTTGCGGAACCTTTTTGGATCTGGCGTCTCAAACCCGTGATATCCGCTATCAGGATTGGTTTCGAGACCCCAGAACTCTCGACCATCCGTCGTTGGATGATCCGACAGTAATGCAGGGCAGGAGCCTTAGCAACAGAAACGATCGCTAATGAGAATTCTGCGGATCGCTAATACGGGATGAACCGACAATTTACATCCTCAGCCGCCAGGACAGGCGCCTGATCGTGACTTGTTGGCCCACAACATATCTCATCCTTATGACCTGAAGCATCACCACGCCTGCCGCCGCGGAGCATACAACCACGCAAAACAATCGACATCTAACGGTCATCATTAAGCGGGCTTTCAGTCCCCAAAAGGCCAGCAAGGAACCTCCGATACTTGTCGCAATTTTGAGTAGCAGTTCGCAAGCTGACGAGGCCTGCTCCAACGCGGTAAGGTTCGCTGCATGCTTTTGGACCGACTCACCCAGCACGGTCAGGGCAAAGCCGCCAGCTCCCGCCAACGTGGATCACTTCGAATCGAGCCCGGAACTCGTCTCTCACTCGCCCGTCATAGGCCCGACGAAGTCACACGCTGTTGAGCACGACAAACGGACGGGAAGATCCGCAGCTGACAACGTTGAGCAACAGGACTGTACGCCGCGGTGCCTGGCGCCGTCGCCTACTTGTCGTAGGGATGGTGGTCGTACTGACAGTCGGCACATTCTTCGGTGGCGGCTATCAGCTGTTCTACCGGGACCACCAAGATCCGCTGCAGCAGGTGGACGCCATCGTGGTCCTCGGGGGCGACGACGACGGCCGCGAGCAATACGGACTCGAACTCGCGCGAGCCGGCTACGCCGACACGCTAGTGGTCTCCAATCCCTACCCGTTTCACAAAGGCTCCGACCCCGTCCGTCGGGCAAACATGCGGGCCCTGTGCAACGCGAGTACGGCCGAGCTCAAGGTCGTCTGCTTCGAACCCGCGCCGGCGACGACCAAGGGTGAGGCCATGTTTGTTAGCCGCCTAGCCGCCAGTCGCGGCTGGAGATCAGTCATGGTGATCAGCTGGCGCCACCATCTGGTCCGCGCGCGGTACATCTTCGGGCAGTGCTATTCGGGAGAAGTCGCGATGAAGAGCGTGCCTCGGTCGTACCAAAGACCCATCTCCGGATGGGCCCACCTGTTCGCTTATCAGTACGGGGCACTCCTTAAAGCGGCGTTAGTGGGATGCAGGCGCTGACTGGCACGACCTGCGCCACCAGGGGTTTGGTTCCGAGGCGACAGCAACCGTGAGGGGGACCCATTCGATGGTCCAGTCGCTATGCGGCTTGAGGTTGGTGGGTCGTGGTCCACTGTAGGGCGAACTCGGCGGGGGTGAGTCCGTGGTGGGCCGAATGGGGTCGGTTGGCGTTGTAGTCGATCCTCCAGTCTTCGATGATGACCCGGGCTTCGCGCAGGGAGTCAAAGCGCCAGGAGTTGAGCAGCTCCTCGCGCAGGCGGCCGTTGAACGATTCGATCCAGGCGTTCTGCCACGGGGAGCCGGGGTCGATGAATAGTGATCCGGTGCCGTTGAATCGGCACCAGTCGTTGATGGCGTGAGCGACGAATTCCGGTCCGTTGTCGAACCGCACGTAGCACGGTGGACCATGTATCAGGGCCAGGCGGTCGAGAACGTCAACCACGCCATCGGCGTTGATGACGCGGTCGACGTGGATCGCCAGGGCTTCGCGGGTGAACTCGTCGATCACGTTGAGCATTTTGATGGTTCGGCCGTCGGCGGTGGTGTCGAATTGGAAGTCCATCGCCCAGATCACGTTCGGCCGGATTGGGCACATCGCCCCAACCGCGGTCCCGATTCCGGTGAGCCGTTTCTTCCTGCGGCGCTGGGGAACTCGCAGCCCCTCCTCGCGCCACAGGCGGCGGATGCGTTTGTTGTTGACCGTGAAGCCCGCTTTGCGCGCGGCGATCGCGGCGCGTCGCCAGCCCCAGCGGGGCCGGTCGGTGGAAAACCCACGTAGCCAGGACCGCAGCTCGGCTTCCTCCGCGGTGATCGGCGCTGGGTGCAGTCGCATCGTGGAGCGGTGGATGCCCACCACAGCACATGCTCGCCGCTCAGATACCCCGAACCGCTCACGCAGCATCGTCACGGCGCTGCGCTTGCGGTTCGGGGTCAGAAGTTTCCCGACGAAATCTCCTTGAGCATGTCGATATCGAGGGCCTGGTTGGCGACCAACTTCTTGAGCCGAGCGTTCTCAGCTTCGAGTTCTTTGAGGCGTTTGACGTCATTGGCCTTCATGCCCCCGTACTGGGCCACCCAGCGATGCCAGGTCGACTCTGTGACCTCCAGATGCCGGCACACCTCAGCCAACTCCTGCCCGGTCCCGAGGAGCTTGTTGCCCTCGGCCAGCTTGCGGATGATCTGATCCGGCGTATGCCGCCGGCGCTTGCTACCTGCCATGTCGTCGTCGATTCTTCCTGCCCAAACACTCGGGCAACAGAGTCGCACAACAACTGGACCACTACGAAGGGCCCACCTCAACCGATCCAACCCGCCGGCGGTGGTAGTTGCCGTAGCCCGCGATCGGTCCGGGAAGAATGGCGCCCCGACGGGATTGCCTGGCGCCAGGGATTCATTGACGATGAGGAACTTCGAGCGCGAGCTACGATGCTCCCGAAGTCTGGATATGGTAACTCCCTGGTCGAGATTCTCTCGCGTGGGCGCACGTTCGAGCTCCGCAGCCAAAGAAATGTCCTCTAATTCTGGGGCACCAGCGTTCCAGGGATACTAGGCAGATGCTCACGCATCCGCTCGAACCCCTCCATCCGTCGGTGTTCCACGCGTTGGTGCTGCTGAACCTGCTGTTTGTTACCGGAGCGTGGGCCCTGGCGCGTCCGTCGTACCGGGCCGCCGCTGTTCTGACATCTCTATCCGTAGCGTGGCTGTTCGGGAACGGACCGATCGAGGGACGAGTGCTAGTCTCGGTCAACATCAACCACGGCTTCACCGAATCGGACATTTTGTCGATCATCGGAGTCGTACTTGCCGCAATCACTTTCGCGCGGACCCTTGAACGGCGACGGCACGAGGAGTAGGTGGTGGGACTGGGATCTGATCCGTCCGTCGCCAAGCCCCTTTCACGGCTCGATGACGCTCGCCCACCTCGGGGAGCGACATTGGCGCTCGCTATCACTTCTCGCATCTCAGGGAGCGAGGGACGCGGTTTCACTACGGCTGATCACTGCACTCCTCGCCTACTCAAACAGGCTTCACCGGGCGTTGTCCTCGAACCTGTGCTGTAAACTGCGTGCTCGGCGATTCGACCGGCGCCGCCCGCGACGGTTGGGCACCCAAGGTCGGCAGCGCGATCAGTCAGACACTGCAGCGGCCGATGGCGACCAAGTTCTGGAACACCACGACCAATGATTACGGCGCAATGGTCGGACTCGGCGACGGCCCGAACGGACCGATCGGATTCTGGAATGGCAGCGCTCCCGGAAAAGACGCGAATTACGCGCTGGACAATCTCGACAAGATGATTCCTGCGGATGTCACACCGGATTTAATCATGCTTAATTTCGGACATACGCAGGATGCCGAGACCCCGCTCGCCGAACAGCTTCAGCCGCTCATCGCACAGCTCCGCAAGGAATACCCGAACGCCGACCTGGTCGCGATCAAGCAGAGCCCGGCACAGGGCAAGAACACCGGTGAGCGGACCGCCGGGTTCGCGTCGGCCATGGACGTCGAGGGCATCCAGGTCGTCGACGTCTACTCCGCCTTCCCCACCGACGCCGCCTCGCTGGCGCCGTTGCTGAAGGACACCGTCAACCCGAGCGCTGCCGGGCAGCAGATCTGGGCGACGACCGTTCTCAAGGCATTTGAGGTGCAGGCGTAGGGGTTTCAGCCCCGCGGTTTCGACACAGCTTTGCCCACTCGGCCGGCAGAAGAGTCTGCTGGCCGAGTTCCGTTGAGGTGCTGACCGACGATGATGGCGTAGACGCGGCGAATCCTCCTCGGTCGAGAGACTTTCACGTACCAGAGACCGACCGCGACATTGAAGATGAGCAGCACCAATGCACCTTGCTCCCTGGGTGCAGTTCCTTCTCTCGCCGATACGCACCGTCTCGACCATCCTCGCAGTGAAGCCTGCGACATAGAGAACAAGGCTTCCACCGAAGAAGACCGCGGCCGACGAACCGCCAACCAACTCGCCGACTCGAATATTCGATTGCGGCGTCGGCCGCCAGGGTTCACCATCGAATGCGTCCGAGCGGGCCGTAGGTCCGTGCAACACTGCGAGCCTGGAGTCTTTCGTGCCAACCGATACCGCCCTTCTGGCCGAGTACGGTTGGTCCGCGCAGATTGCAGAGCAGTTCGCGCAGAGCGAGTTCCACGGTTATCCGGGCCGAATCGTGCGAGTGCGTCGCGGGTACAGCGACGCCATCACCTCTACAGGTCCCCTGACCGTGCGGACGAAGGGTCACCACGTCTGCACCGGCGATTGGGTGGTTGTCAGTGAGCCCGCAGCCGGCGGCGACACGATCGGCGCGGTCCGCGAAGTGCTGACTCGGACCGGCGCGATTCGACGCGCCGACGCATCTGGGCGTTCGGAGGAGCAGGTCCTCGCAGCCAATGTGGACACCGTCGTGGTGACGGTCGCGGCAGACACTCTCGATGATGGCCGCGTCGAACGTCTGCTCGCCCTCGCCTGGGACAGCGGGGCGCAGCCGGTCGTCGCGCTCACGAAGGTCGACGTCGCGACCGAACCGGCACTCGATCGGGTCACCGCCCTCGCGATCGGAGCGAGCGTCGTCGAGGTGTGTGCGCCGGAGGGAACCGGGTTGAGTGAGTTACGCAACCAGATCTCTGGGACCGCCGTACTCGTCGGAGCTTCGGGCGCCGGCAAGTCGACGCTTGTCAATGCACTGCGCGGCCGTGATGTTCAGGCAACCGCACCCGTTCGGGAGGGCGACGGCAAAGGCAGGCACACCACCACCGATCGCGAGATGTTCCCGCTCGGAGGTGGCGCGACCCTCATCGACACACCGGGATTGCGTGGTGTCGGCATGTGGGACGCCGATGCGGGTATCGCCGCCGCGTTCCCCGAGATCGACGAACTCACGCAGTACTGCCGGTTCACGGACTGCGTACACGACACCGAGCCGGGATGCGCTGTCCGGGCAGCCGTCGACAGAGAGGAGCTCGACGCGCGACGCGTGGAGAGTTACCGAAAGCTGCAGCGCGAGAACGAGTGGGTGGCGGCCCGCACTGACGCACGGTTGCGGCGCGAGAAGACCCGGGAGGTCAAGGTCATCAGCCGTGCGCTCCGCGCGTACTACCGGGATCGGTGAGTGCGGCTCCTGCCCCGGCTTCTCAAGTTCTACAAATTCTCTACTGCGCACAGACCACTTTTGCGGCGATTCTGTTACTTGTGCGATTTCTGTTCACTGGTGTTTCAGTATTTCTTTCACGCCCGTGAAATACATTGTGAGCAGCGGACACTCGCGGAAAGAAGCTGTGGAGTTTCCGTGCATTCGAACATCTGTTCGGGTACAAAGGAGTCATGACACCGCTCGAGACCCTCCTCGACCAGCTCGCGGGAATCACTCCGCCCACGGACGATCCCACTGGTCGCACGACATTTTCCCAGCTGGAGTTCTGGCGAATGGTCCGCAACCTGGCCGATCACCAACTCTCCACGCATGCAGCACATCTCGACGATGTGCGCGTTGCGGAGAAAGCTGGTTCGACAACCAAGAAGCTGCTGATCGAGATGGGATTCGCACCTGCGGTATCGACACGCACCACCCGTGTTGCCGACTCCCTCGGCACCTTGAGCAAGGTCGAGGCCTGCGCGGCCGACGGACGCCTCTCCGGAGAGATTGTCGACGCCATCGTCCGGGGAATGGCCACCATCAAGAAGCGGTCGGCTACAACGCTTTCCGACGACGACCGCACGATCTACGAAACCGAACTCCTCACCCAAGCCCTCTCCGGTGCCACACCTACCGAGATCCAGAAGCACGCCCAGACGATCGGGAACACCATCGCCGACGAGGAGGGCGGCATCCCCGCGTGTGACGACCGAACCCTGGACACGCTGTCGCACCACACAACCGACGACAGTCGCGTCGAGATCCACGCCAACCTGACACAGACCGTGGGCGAGAAGTTCATCTCCATGATCGACGAACGCTCCATGCCGCGCCCCGAACCCGACGGCTCACCCGACCGACGATCAGCAGCCCAGATCCGTGCCGACGCATTCGAGGTCCTGCTCGACCAAGCCGCCGTCGGTGCGGCGATGGACACCATCGGTACACCGAGAACCCAGACGCTACTGACCATCCCCGCCGACGCCGGCAACCCCGCCTTCCTGCCCTGGACCGGGTCGGCCACGCAGTCCACCGCGAAACGGCTGTCGTGTGACGGAACCCTGACCGAGATCATCATCGACGGCGAAACCGTCCCACTACAGATGGGCCGCGAACGACGACTCTTCCCAGCACACCTGCGCAAAGCGATCATCATCAGGGATGAGACGTGTATCAAATGCGGTGCGCCACCGTCACATACGCAGGTCCATCACATATTGCACTGGTCCGACGACGGTGACACCGACCTCGACAACGGCTGTCTGCTCTGCCAACGCTGTCACACCCAGGTCCACCACAACGGGTGGGACATCATGATGGGCTTCGACCGTCACCCGTGGCTGATCCCGCCGGCTGACATCGACCCGCGCCGTCGTCCGCTGCCTGCCTACAACCGCCGCACCATGCGACTCGACGACGCCGCCTGACACACGAACTTTGCGCAGCACCTTCCGCACCCGGCGATCCGCCGGGACCGCATCCGTTCTTTGACAAGTCCATAGTGTGAAGCCGTCGGCTGGCTTCGATACGGCTCGTGCAAGCTCCTCGTTTACTCAACCAACAGAGGGGGCTGCCCCGAGGCGCCAGCCGACGAGCGTCTCCCTTCGCCGGCCGAGTAGGCCTGAGGCGCTGGCCGAGGGGCGTATCGAGGTCACCCCGCCGGCGGAACCTTCACCGCTGCATGCGAACTCACCGTGTTGAGAGCTTCGGTGAACGGTGGGATGAAGTGCCGGGCGCCGAGGACGCAGCAGGCGTGGCCACCGTCGACCTCGAAGCGCTGCGAACCGGGAATGCCATCGAGTAACAGTTGCTGGCGTTCGGGTTCGACGACGCGGTCGCGGGTGGACACAACAACGGCGGTCGGGACGTCGATCTCGTGGAGCCAGCTGCGGGAGTCGAACTGCCCCAGGCCGCTGCCGAACTCACCGAGGTGCGAGAGCGGCGTCGAGAAGAACTGACGCAGTGCCCAGATGGACGTGTGCGATGTCGTCTTGTTGAGGCTCTTCTCGGAGACGCGCGGGAGAAGTCGGTAGAGCGGTGTCAGGATGCGGCCGGTCCGTTCCGACGACTTCCGATGCTTGGGGTCGTTGGTGCTGAAGAACGGGCCGGTCGAGCAGAGCACGAGGCCCGACACCCGTTCGGGGTGTCGACGCCACGTCAGCTGGGCGATGCCGCCGCCCATCGAGAATCCGGCGGCGACGAACCTGTCGATGCCGAGGACGTCCGCGACGGCGACCACGTCGTCGGCGCAGTCACGGAGGTCGAAGGTGTCGGACTCGATGCCGCGGCCGTGCCAGCGGGCGTCGAGGGTGATCACCCGGTAGCGGTCGTTGATCGCGGGGATCGTCGGATACCAGCACAGCAGGCCGGTGGTCAGCACCGAGTGGAGCAGGAAGACTGCCGGGGCGTCGCGGGGTCCCGAATCGGTGACGAAGGCGCGTCCGCGACCGGGCAGGTCGAGCATCTGACCTTGGGGGATGTCCGACGCGGGGTGGGGCGAGAAGACGTGGCGGACTGCTCTGGCGGTGCCGTTGAGAAACGCGGGGATCACCCAGATAACGCTACGTGAGATGCTGGTCACATGATCGACATCGCCCGTCCGAAAATCGAGGGGTCGATCGCCGTGGCCGACGGTGATCGTCGAATCGGGTTCGCCGAATACGGATCTGCTACCGGACGGGCCATCATCTGGCTTCACGGGACGCCCGGAGCTCGCCGACAGATCCCCGTCGAAGCCCGGGGATTCGCCGCTGAGCGGGAAGTTCGGCTGATCGGATTGGACCGGCCGGGCGTGGGGTCGTCGACGCCGCACCGGTACGAGAACATCGCCGCCTTCGCCCCCGACCTCGAGGACGTCCTGGAGGCGCTCGGCATCGACGAGTTCGCCATCGTCGGCCTCTCCGGCGGTGGGCCGTACGCGCTCGGGGTGGCGCACGCGATGCCCGACCGGGTGGTCGCCGCGGGCATCCTCGGCGGTGTCGCCCCGACCGTCGGCCCCGACCGCATCCCCGGCGGAGCGATGAAGCTCGGCTCGTTCGTGGCGCCGGCGGTCAACGTCGCGGGGTCGCAGATCGGGCAGGTGCTGAGCACCGCACTCCGCTTTGCGCGGCCGATCGCCGAGCCCGCCATCTCCGTCTACGGTCACTTCTCTCCCGCGGCCGACCGAGAACTGCTGGCGCGCCCCGAGTTCCGGGCCATGTTCCTCGACGACTTGCTCCACGGCGGGCGTCGCGCGATGGAGGCGCCGTTCGCCGACGTCGTCGTCTTCGCCAAGGACTGGGGTTTCCGCGTGTCCGACGTCCAGGTGCCCGTGCGCTGGTGGCACGGCGACCACGACCACATCATTCCGTACGCCCACGGCGAGCACATGGTGTCGCTGCTGCCCGACGCCAAGCTGTTCGAGCTGCCTGGCGAGAGTCACCTGAGCACCCTGCACATGGCGACCGACATCATCGACGAGTTGCTGGCGATCTGGGATCAGTCGCGGGCGTTGAAGTAGGGACCTGGTTTCGATACGGCTCGTCGCTGCGCTCCTCCCCTCCTCAACCAGCAACTCTGCTGGCCGAGTAGCCCCCGAGGCGATAGCCGAGGGGCGTATCGAGGTCACGGCGCGGTCGCCGACAGTCCAGCGGCTAGACCCAGCACGACGGCCATCAGTGCCAGCTCGACGGCGGCGTTGCGAATGGACGCGGTCTCGGTCTGGCGATGGCGTTCGACGGCCGGCACCCAGCGTCGCCGATGCCAGGCGGCGACACCCACCAGCGCGGCCAGCATCACGACCTTCGCCACCAAAATCCGGCCGTAGCCGGTCGTGACCAGCGCCGACAGGCCGTCAATCTCGGTCAGTGCGGCGACCACGCCGGTCACCGCGATCACCCCGACCGCCCACGGCGCCCGCCGCGAGAACACCGGCAGACTGCGCGCCCACCCGGACCGGCCGCGCACCGAGAGGACCATCGCGGCGAGTAGCCCGCACCACCAGGCGGCGGCCAGCGCATGGGCACCGACGAGGAACGGACCGAGCGCATTGTTGCCGGCGTGACCGGCGATCGCGGTGGCGAGCACGCCGATCGCCGCGAGCGCCCCGACCACCAGGACCGGAACATCGACGGCGGTCAGCAGGTCGAGCACCGCCCACGCCACGATGAGCAAGCCCGTGACCAGCGCGACCATCTCGGAGGCGCCAGCGGTCAGGACCTCACCGAAGTCGCCGGCGCTGACCTCGAGCACCTCTTTGCCGGACCGATCCGCGGTGCGCACCCAGGCGCTGATCAGCGTCGCCACCACCCAGACACCGGCGAACGCACCGATCCAGGTCGACGACGGTTCGGCGTCGACGGTCGGCAGCAGCCCGAGGCCGAGCACCACGACCGAGACGCCGAGCGCGAGGGTCGCGGGCAGTGCCACCGGATCCGGTCCGTCGGGACGGGCGAGCAACCAGCTCACCAGCAGCCCGGCGAACAGGACCGGCACACCGGCCACGACCCTCACGCGTCAGGTCCGTGTCTTGGGGCGGGTCAGCCAGAACACGATCCCGAGACCCACGACAAGAACCACTACAGCGCCGACGATGAAGTACCACACCGGGATTCCGTCGTCGGACTGATCGGCGGAGGCGTCGACGGGCGGACCCGGCTCACCGTTGCCGGCGACCGTGAGCTCGAAGCTGCGCTGCCCGCTGACGACGTGTCCGTCGGCAGAGGTGACCCGGTAGTTGATCGTGTACGTGCCGGTCGGACCCAGTTCCCGCACGCCGACGCTCACCTTGCTGCCGTCGACCTTCGGGTCACCGGACTGCCAGAAGTGGTCGTCGGGTCCTACGACGTTGAGCACCGCGTACGCGGACTGGATGGCCTCGTTGAACGTCAGCGTGACGGTCTGCGGACCTGCCGGCAGGCTCGCGCCGTCGTCGGGATCGGACGACACCAGTCGCGAATGCGCCGACGCCGCGGGCGCCGACCAGGTACCGACCAGCCCCAGGCACGCCAGCGCGGCCAGGATCAGGAGGAGGTGCCTACGCATTGCCACGTCCGTTGCGTCGGACCACCATCAGTGCCGCGACACCGAAGACGGTGCCCAGGGCGCCGACGACCAGTCCGATGCCACCCAGCCAGCGGGCTGCGGAGTCGGCCTGGGCGGTTTCCGTCGCCTGGGACTGCGGTGCCTCGGTGCTGGTCGCAGGGGCCGCGGCATGGTGTGCGCCGTGTCCGTCGCCGCCCGCGGCGAGGGTGATGGTCGGCGCGGGCTTCTCGGGTTCGGTGCCGTCGGCGGGGGTCGGCTGGTTCCAGTCCGCCTTCTCACCGTCGGCGTAGGTCTGCAGCGCCGGCAGCTCGACGGTCTCCTGCTCGGGGAACGGGCCACCGGAGAAGCTGAACTGACCGAACTGGCCGACGGGGATGCCGGGCGAACCGGGATCGGCGGTCCAGGTGATCTCGGTGACCAGATCGTCCTTCTTGGTGACGACCGACTTCCAGCCGCTCATCACCTCCGGGCGCGCCGACTTCAGACCGGGCAGGGTCACGCGCAGCGACGTCGTCGGAGCCGCGTCGGACTCGTTGGGGACGACCAGCGTGACGACGCCGTAGCCGCCCTGGGTGACGGACGGCGCGTTGGCGGTGACGTGCGCCGACGCGACGCCCGCCCCGGTCAGGGAGGAGACGCCGACGACGGCGGCAGCAGCGGCGGGCAGGACGAGGCGGCGGGCGATCGTGGCCCGCGACGAGACAAGCTTCTTCATCTGGATTCATTTCTCGAGAGTTCGGACGTGAGAGGCGTGGCGCGCACACGACGGCACCGAACCGTCGTGGGTTCGGTGTGGTGGCGCGGCGTCAGAGTCCGAGCGGAGGGCCGCGAACGCCGGTGCCGCCAACGGCAGGACCAGCGACAACAGCGGGCCGCGTCCAGAAGACCGGGGACGCGCCGGGCACGCGCAGAGCGACGGGTGGTGTCAGCGACGCGATGACCGACCCGATGACGGCGAGCAGCTGCGCACCGACGACGATCAGCACCGCGCTCAGCGGGATCGCGACGAGGTGCGTCAGCAACATCGGCAGCGCCGGGGCGTCGTGGGTGACGTGCGCGGCGTCGGCGGCCAGCGACCAGTGGCTCGCGATCTGCGCCGCGGTCAGGACACCGGCGGCCGACGTGGCAGCCGGGACCAGGCGTCGGCCCCGGGTCGCCGGCTGCAGGAGCATCGCCGCGACCACACCGATCGCGACGGTGAGCACCACGCCGCCCGAGCTGAGCGCCTGCCCGCCGGCGGCGCCGTGCGCGGCGACCGCGACGGAGGGCACCACACCGGCCGCGGCGACGCTGGTGAACGCGTCGGGCGTGCGGACGGTGCGGGACATGGCCCCCATCCTAAGGAGTGGGTCCGGGTCGAGCGGACTCGCCCAACCCGGCCAACTCCCGCGGACGCGGTGAAACAATCGAGGACATGTCGCATTCACCGGCTCCTGTCGAGGTACGCACGGTCGAGGTACGCGAGCTGTCCTCCCCCGACGAACTCGAAGAACTGATGCGGATCTTCGACGACGTCTGGCGGCCCGACCCGACGAGACGCCCGGTGGGCATCGACATGCTGCGGGCGCTGTCGCATTCGGGCAACTATGTTTCCGGCGCGTTCATCGGTGATCACCTGGCGGGTGGGAGCGTGGCGTTCCTGTCGGCGCCGGCCGGTGAGGCGCTGCACAGCCACATCACCGGGGTGTCCCGACGCGGCCGCGGCCACCATGTCGGATACCTGCTGAAGATGCACCAGCGGAAGTGGGCGCTGGCACGTGGACTGGCGACGATCACGTGGACCTTCGATCCGCTGGTCGCACGTAACGCGTATTTCAACATCACCAAGCTGGGAGCCGAGCCGGTCCACTACTACGAGGACTTCTACGGTGAACTCGGCGACGAGCTGGGTGGCGGCTCGGACTCCGATCGGGTGCTGATGTCGTGGGCGCTGCACGACGAGCTACCCGACAGCGTGGACGGCGTCGGGAGCGTGGAGGCGCTGATCGCCGACGGTGCGGTACCGGTGATCGACGATTACGACCGGTCGCGTCCGGTCGCCCATCACGAGCGGGTCGAGCCCGAAGCGACCGTGGTGGTGGCGTTGCCGCGGGACGTCGAAGCGATGCGGGTGAGTCATCCGCTCGATGCGGCGCGCTGGCGGATCGTGCTGCGGGATGCGATGTCGCCGTTACTCCTCGAGGGTGACACCCGACGGTCGGTGCGATTCCTGCGGTCGGGTCACTACGTGTTCGGTCCGGCGGGCTCGGGGGTGCGGTGAGCGTCGAATTGACTCCCGCCGAACTGACTCCCGCGGATTGGGGCCGGTACCCACACACTCTCGCCGACGTTCTGCCTGCCGCATCAGTTGCCCTGGGCGTTTCTCCCGACTCCGGTCTCGTTGTGCCGCCGGGTGATTCGGTGGTGGTGCTGCTGATCGACGGGCTCGGTGCGACGTTGTTGGAGGAGTACGCCGAGTTCGCGCCCACCCTGCGTGAGCTGACCGCGACCACCCTGCGTGCAGGATTCCCGGCGACGACGGCGACCAGCATCCTGAGTCTGACGGTCGGCGCGCCCTGCGGCGTGCACGGGATCATCGGCTACAGCTTCCGTCCCGACGACGACTGCCGGACACGCGGTTCGCGCCGGGTGTTGAACTCGCTGCGCTGGAGTCTCGACGACGCGCAGGGCCCGTCAGCCCTGGTCACCTATCCCCCGGCGTTGGTACGCACCCATCCCGGGAGTCTGGAAGCGCTTGCGGACGAGGGCGTTCGGGTGACATACGTGATGCCCGGCGAGTTCCGCGGGACCGGCCTGACCCTCGCGGCGTTCCGCGCGCCCGGCCAGTACGTCCCGGCAGTGACGCCCGACGGGGTGCGCGACGGCGTACTGACGGGGGTGCGTGGACACAGTCGCCATCGTCGGTTCGTCTACGCCTACTACAGCGAGCTGGACACGGCGGGCCACATCCACGGACCGGGGTCGGCGGCGTGGCTGGAGAAGCTCCGGCTCGTCGACCGACTGGTGGCCGAGCTCGCCGCGGAGTTGCCCTCTGGGACAACGCTGCTCGTCACCGGCGACCACGGCATGATCACCGCCGACCGCGCCATCGACATCGACACCGCGCCCGGACTTCTCGACGGTGTCGAGGCGGTCGCCGGCGAGGCGAGGGCACGGCACGTGTACGCGTCACCGGGTGCTGCCGAGGACGTGTTGAAGGCATGGTCGGGGTATCTGGGCGACGCCGCGCACGTCGTCTCACGGGAGCAGACCCTCGACGAGGGCTGGTTCGGTCCCGAGGTGACCGACGCGGTGGCGAATCGGATCGGGGACGTGGTCGTGGTGGCACGGGAGTCGGTCACGCTGACGCGGTCGAAGAACGAGACGATGGAATCGATGATGATCGGCCACCACGGCGCCTGGACGGCCGCGGAACAGCTTGTGCCGCTGCTGGTTGCGCAGGGGTAGAGGTTTCGATACGGCTCGTCGCAAGCTCCTC
>NZ_JSYC01000155.1:0-715 GCF_054823965.1 Gordonia sp. GN26
TGAGGTGCGAGCGCAGCGAGCCTCGAAGGGCCGGCGACGCTCCTATCCTGAGTGCCCGTACGCGTGGTCGAGAAGTGCTGAGGCGACTACGAGTTCGACGGGTGTGGCGTCACGGAGGTCGATGACTTCACGCAGGTGGAGGCGTGTTTCATTGCCGGACTCGGTGTCGGGTCCGTGGATTTCGGTGCGCACTTGTTGGAGGTGTTCGGTGAATCGGCGGGGTATGTCGGGGCGCCGGTTGATGCGTTCGGGGTTGGGTGGTGCGCCGGGTTCGGCGTTGAGCCGCCAGGCGCAGCGGCCTTCGTCGGGTCCTTCGCGCACCATGCGGGTGGTGTAGTCGCCGGGTTGGTTACTGACCATGCGGTTGTGTTTTGGGCAAGCGGGTGCGAGGTCGGTGATGTTGGTGAGTCCACCTGCTGCCCAATCGAGTTGGGCGTGATGCATCTCGACGTGTGCGGCGGCGAGGCCGCAGCCGGGGGTGGAGCAGCTTTCGCCGTCGGGTCGGGCGAAGGACACGAGTCGTTGTTCACGGGTGGCCAGGCGTTTGCCGCGTCCGAAGTACAGCGGGACCGCGGTGGCGTCTTTGAACACCGCCAACCAAGGCTGGGCGTCGGCGACCATGTTGATGAGGTCGGGGATGGGGATCAGGGTGCCGGTCGCGGTGGTGGCAAACCCGGCTTCGCGTCTGAGGTCGGTGAGGTCGGCTTTGATGATC
>NZ_JSYC01000039.1:0-41205 GCF_054823965.1 Gordonia sp. GN26
TTGCTCCCTGAGGAGGCCCGGAGCGTGCGGAGGGCCGTCTCGAAGGGTGGTACCAAAGAGCCTGTGACACCCAGACCCGCCGCACCGTCGCTCGACGACCTCCGACGCCGCACCTCCTCGAAGTGGTCCACCCATCCCGACGACGTTCTGCCGCTGTTCATCGCGGAGATGGACTACCAGCTCGCACCGGTCGTGGCGGAGGCGATGATCGATCGCATCCGGGCGTCGGATGTCGGTTACGCCGGTGATTCGGGCGGTGTGGGAACGGCTTTCGCGGGTTTCGCGGAGCGGCGGTGGAACTGGCAGCTGAGCGCTGACGACGTCACGCTGACCACCGATGTGAGCGTCGTGATCGTCGAGTCGTTGCGGACAGCAATACGTCCGGGTGACGGCGTCATCCTGATGCCGCCGGTGTATCCGCCGTTCTTCGAGCTCATCCCGGAGGCTGGCGGAGCCGTCGTCGAGGTGCCGCTGCTCGACGATCCCGGGTGGCGGATGGATCTTGACGGCATCGAGGCGGCGCTGAGCGCGGGTGCGCGGGCAGTTCTGTTGTGTCACCCGCACAATCCGGTGGGCCTGGTCCACGACGCCACCGACTTGGCGCGGCTGGCCGAGCTCGCGGCGTCGTACGGTGCGACGGTCGTGAGCGACGAGATCCACGCGCCGCTGGTGCATTCCGGGGTCGGGTTCGTCCCGTTCCTCGCGGTGAGTGACGTCGCCCGTGAGGTGGGCATCGCCGCGCATTCGGCCAGCAAGGCGTTCAACCTGGCGGGGGCGAAGTGCGCGTTGACGGTGGCCACCTCGGACAGGGGCCGGGGGATCGTCGCACGTCAGCCCGACGAGGTGCAGTACCGGACGTCCATCCTCGGCCGGGCCGCCACCGAGGCCGCCTTCGCTCGGGGCGACGACTGGCTCGACGCCACCCTGGAGGTCATCGGCGAGAGTTTCGGCCTGCTCGATCAGCTTCTGGCCGAACGTCTACCGGGCGTCGGTTATCGTCGGCCGAGTGCGTCGTACCTGGCGTGGCTCGACTTCCGCGACGCCGGACTCGGCGACAATCCCGGCCTGCCGATCCTCGAGCACGGCCGGGTCGCATTGCACTACGGACCGGCATTCGGCGCGCTGGGGGCGGGCTTCGCACGGCTGAACGTTGCGTGTTCGCCGGAGGTGCTGACCGAGGCGGTCGAACGGATCGCCCGCGTCGTCGACGACCCG
This sequence comes from Gordonia sp. GN26, assembly GCF_054823965.1. Classification (NCBI taxonomy): domain Bacteria; kingdom Bacillati; phylum Actinomycetota; class Actinomycetes; order Mycobacteriales; family Gordoniaceae; genus Gordonia; species Gordonia sp. GN26. The sequence goes on from NZ_JSYC01000039.1 coordinate 1,216, forward strand.
CCCGTTTCATAGCTCGAAACCGCGCCTGGCGCGGTCGGCTGCTATGAATCTCAGAATGGACAACGACCGGGCAGCCGAGTGGGACGAGCGTTACGGCAATGCCGAGAGACTGTGGACCGCGGACGTCAATCCCGCGCTGATCACCGAGGCCGAAGGTCTGACGCCGACCACCGCGCTCGACGTCGGCTCGGGGGAGGGTGCCGATGCCCGCTGGCTGGCGAAACGCGGCTGGCAGGTGACCGCGGTCGACATCTCCCAGGTGGCACTCGATCGGGCGCGCGAGATCAGCGGCGATCTGCCCATCACGTGGACGCGTGCCGACCTCGTCGTCGATCCCGTCCCCGGCGGCGATTTCGGTCTCGTCGCGTTGCACTACTTCCCGATCCCCGTCGAAGAGATCGAGGTGGCGCGGAAGCTGGTCGCCGCCGTCGGTCCGGGCGGTTCGCTGCTGGTCGTCGCCCATGCGCCGGAAGGCGTACGGGCGCACGGGTTCGATCCCGACGACTACGTCCAACCGGGCGGGTACGCCGAACTCGTCGGTGACGACTGGGAGATCGTCACCGACGAGACGCGTGCACGGGGCAAAGCCGCAGGCGGTGGTCACCACACGCACGACGTTGTGTTCCGAGCGCGACGAGCCGGCCGCCAGTAGCTCTGCGGGTCAGTCCAGGGCGGCGCGCACCGCCTTCGCGACCTGCTGGTGGCCCGTCGCGTTCGGATGAAGGCGAATCGCCCCAACCGGATTCGAGTACGGCTCCACCCACCTCGTCGACTGCGACTTGCACGAGTCGTGCCCGACGCTGGGACCGTAGGTGTCGACGAAGTCGACGTTCGCCGACTGGGCCTGGGTCTTCAACATGGTGTTCAACTCGACCTCGAGGCGGTCGAGAAACGCGGTGTCCGCAGCGGAGAACGGGTTTCGCGCGGGACAGTTGCCCTGCTTCGGGTACACCGCCGGATATCCGACGATGAGGATCTTCGCGGACGGCGCGCGGTTCTTGATCCCGGCGATCGCGGTGGCGATGTTGGCGGCCGTCACCTGGATCTCAGCGGAGTACCGACCGAGGGTCCGCGCCTCACACGGTGCGAGTTGCGAGCTGCCCGAGGCGGTTTGCGAGCAGTCGGCGATGCTGCCCGAGTACACGTTCCCGTCGTTGTAGCCGATCTGCATGGTGACGAGATCCGTCGTCGGGCTCAGACCCTCGAATTGCGGTGGCTGGCCGGAGGTCTGGCTCGTCGTCAGATGCCGGGTCTGGGCACCACCGCAACTCATGTCCTTGAGCCGGAAACCCTCCGCGTCGGCGACCAGGTTCGGGAAGTTCTTCGTGGACCGCCCACATCCGCTCGGTCCTCCTGCCGACGGGGAGATCCCGACGCCGGCCGAGAACGACGCGCCGAGGGCGACGTATTCGGTGGGGTCATCGGCGAGCGCAACCGCGGTTGCTCCGGCTATCAGTCCGGCCACGGAGGCCAACGCGAGGGCGAGTGTTGTTGTTCGACGACGTAAACGCATGGGTCGAGAGTGACCGTCTGTGTACTCGAGTTAACTCGAGGTGATTGGTTCGTGAGTGAACCGAGATGCCCTCGAGATCAAGCAAATCGGACATTGTCACTTGATCAGATGTAATCGCTGAACACGGCACATGAGACCCTACGGCAGTTTTTCGGTGAGCTCGGCGCAGGGGATTCAACCGACAACGTGTCTGCGCCCTTCGGGGAGGTCTCATGAAGAAATCATCGGTACGTGCCCTGTGCGCCACAGTATTGGCAGCAGGCGTGATGGCGGGCGGAATCGCCGGCGCCGGAGCAGCATCCGCCGCAGACCCGGGCGGAGTGAAACTGGAGGGGATCAACAACGGGGACTGCACGGCGACCATCAAGGTCACGAACTTCACCAATTCCACGTTCTTCCAACCGGATTGGTGGTTCGAGCAGGAGAACGACCCGGCCATGGTGAACGCGACGACCATCCCGGCCGAGATGCCGGCCCCGTGGCGGGAGGTGTCGGGGATCCCCTGGCCGATCGCCCGCTGGGTCGGGGACTCGCCGGCACTGACCTCGGGCCTCGGTCCGGGAATCCCGAGCTGGGGCAACGGCAATCCGTACAACCGGAACGCGCAACCCGACGGGTTCGTCACACAGCGGACGATCGACCTCAAGACGGTGACCGGCGCGCCCGAACCGTCAGCGGAGGGAACGAAGACGATCTGGTTCCGGATCAAGACCGGACCGCAGACTGCTGATCGTCTGCCGACGCCGCAGAAACTGGTCGTCGACGGCTGTCGCAGCTCCAACGGTTCGCTCGACTTCGGATCGCTGGACTTCGGTTCTCTCGGCATCTAGCAGTCCGCCACCGGGTCGCCCGTCAATCGGGGATCTGATTGCGTTCTGTCGCGCAGACCGCGACACAACGCAACCTGATTCCGAGCGGGGCCGCTCTACCCGCCGAACAGCAGGTACAGCCCGAGGAAGGTGTAGCAGACCATCGTCACCATCATGGTGAGCTGGCCGGTCAGCTGATGCCGGCGGGGGAGTAGACGCAACGAGGCGTCGTGGGCCGCGGCGACTCCCATCATGTGTCCGCCGACGACGAAGAGCACCTTCAGCGTCACGGTGAAGGTCGGGTGATCGGACATGATGTACACCGGGTGGGCATCGCTCAGCCACAACAGGTTCCAGCCTCGACCCAGCGGGTCGCCGAGGGCCAGGATTGCTTCCTGTCCCTGTTCGACGAGGGACTGCAGGTAGTGGGCGAGGATGTACCCGATCACGATCGGGATGAGGGAGTGCGCCATCAGGCCGGGTAACCGGCGCCGTAGATCGGGTGAGACCCCGCCGACGGCGCGGGCGGCCGACCAGAAGGTCACCGCGACCACGCCGATGAACACCAGCAGACCGGCGGTCGAGAGCAGGGTGGCGATCACCTGGTCGCCGTCGGCGCGCTCGTCGACGAACTCCCGCCACAGCGGAATCGCCGAGAAGCTGTCGAAAGCGGTCGACCCCAGCAGGATCGCCAGGACGGTGACGGTTCCGGGCAGGACCGGCAGCGTGGTCAGCGAGTTCATCGGACTGCGCACGATCACCCTGCCGTCGGCGTTCTTCGCGAACGGTGCGAGTCGGGAGGCCACGGTGCTGTACACCGCGAACGGGTCGGCGTTGTCAGCCCACCGCAGTCCACAGACGAAGCCGCCGACGAGTGTGATCACGACGTAGAACAGCAACCAGAACCGCACGGCCGCCACTGATCCCGGCTCCGGGGAGGCCAGTTCCAGCCAGACGAAGGCGAACAGGCCGAACGCGGCCGGCCACCAACCCAGACGTCGGGGATAGGCCTTCCATCCGACAACTCGGGGGCCGAGGACGGCACCGACGACGCGCAGCACGGTGCGGATCGGCGACAGGAGCCGCCAAACCGGACCGACCAACGCTGACAGCACCGTCATCCCGACCCACAGCAGCACGTAGAACGCACCGGGAAGCGGATTCTCGTCGGTGTCGGGACCGAACGCGGCGAGCACCAGCCACAGTGTCAGTACCAGGGCGGCGACGGAGATCACGCCTCGAACCCACGAGTTGTCTACGAGCGCCGTCACCCACGACGGCAGTTCGCGCCCGGCATCGGCCTGCCCGTACCGCGGTGTGCGCCAGGCGAATGCGATAACCGCGAACGAAATCGTCAATGCCCAGGCGCCGCCGATCAGCACAGCGGTCAGCGGGACCGGCAGGTACTCCGAACCGCCCAGACCGTGGGCGAGCAGGGTTTCAGTCGGCCTCACGGTCGGGGTCATCGGCCTCGTTCCGGGTGGGTGGGACGGTGTGGTCGGGATCGGTGGGGCTCTCGGAATCGAGGGTGTCCTCGTCATCGCCCCGACGACGGTCGTGGATTGCGATCGCGACGATGACGCCCACCAGGATGAACGCCGGGATCACGGCGGGCAGCGCCAGGATCAGGGGATGTGTGGCGAGGTGGTGGACCACCACATCCGGTCCGGTGGTGATCATGGTTGTGATTGCAATTCGTGTTCTCGTGCGCTCGTGGTCGTCTCGCGGGAGTTGACCCGCCCGGCGCCCCACGACAACGCGGTGATGAGCAGCAGCGTGCACACCAGCACCACCAGCGAGGCGACGCCGAACAGCCATGACGGGTAGTCGAACGTGCGCTCGCGCTGCAGGATCGAGATCTCCGCGACGAACGGTTTCGTCGATGTCAGTTGCGCCGGTTCACCTTCTGCGCCGATCGCGGGATCGGCCGGCAGATAGACCGGCACCCCGGCCATCGTGGTCCCATCCTGTACGCGCAGGATCGTCTTCCATGATCCCGAGACGGGCATCGGTTCGGTGGACCGGAAGTGGTTGGGGCCCACACGTTCGAGCCGGTCGATGACGATGCCGCGGTCGTTGTCGGTGCCGCCCTGCCAGGACATCAACGTGACCCACTCCGGATCGCCGCTGATCGCATCGGACGGGTCTAGGTAGACCTCGGCCGTCACGTTCTGGTCGGCCGCGGCGTTGGGCCCGGCCGGGGTCAGGACGACGCGGGCCGTCATGTCGGCCGGTACCGAGACCCGCAGACCGTTCGCGACGGCACCGCCGACCACCAGCACAGAGAGCACAACGGCGGTGATGCTGATCCAGCGTCGTGGCAGGCGTTCACCGACGGAGACGGTGCCGAGCAGCGCACCGCACAGCCCCATGACCACGCCCACCGGGATGGCCATGGCCAGCGCTTCGCCCCACATGCCGGTCACCCACGGGAACGGGTAAGCCGCCGCGATCCACCAGGATTCGATCCAGAGGCCGACGGTCGCGACGCCCAGGCCCGCCACCGCGCCGTAGAGCACACGACGTTTGAACAGCGGCGTCAGCGCGAGCAGCTCGATGACCACGGCTGCGCCCAGGTACAGGGGGAACACGTTGATCGGCGCGCCGAGCGCGGGACCGACGACGACCGCGACGACGCCGCGCAACAGGATCGCGAAGACCGCGGCGACAAGGGCACTACCCGGTCCGAGACTGATCCGGGCGGCGACCAGCGCGAACGCCCCGGCACCGGCGATCATCATCGGCTGTAGCACCAACCGGAACTGCTCGACGCCGAAGTCGTATTCGATCTGGAAGACCGACATGCCGATGACCAGACCGCCGAAGGCCAGGCAGCGGACGATCCATTGCCCGCGTCCGTCCGGTGGAAGGTCAGGGCCCATCGCGGCCCTGCCCTCGCGGTCGAGGATGACGACCGCGATGAGCGACAGCCCGGCACCGCCGATCAGCATCAGGTGCGTCGGACCCCAGAGGGTGACGTCCTGGCCGAAGATGCGATGCCAGACGTCGTCCAGTGGGAAGCCGACCAGGGCGTAGAAGCCGCAGCCCGCCAACAGGATTCCGCCGACCGGCGCGTACCAGTGCCGGGTGATCCGGATGGCAGAGGCGCCGGGCTTGTCGAAGGGCAGGAAGACCGACAGCATGCCGGAGATGAACAACAGGAACAGGCCGACCAGGATGAAGTAGTGCGCCGGGTTGGCGAGCGGTCCCTCGTCGCGGCCGTCACCGATGTGCAGGCTGACGTCCCACAGGAAGCCGAACAGGGCGCAGATGATCGTGCTCGTGAACAGGAAGATCGGCAGAGCCGCCCATGGTGGACGGTTGACGCGCCGGGCAGCCCACTCCGAGAGGGTGGTCAGCCAGGTGATCTTCCGCGTCCGGTGCAGGTACCCGATCCAGAGGAGCCCGATCGACACCACCGCGGCCACTGCCGACATCAGGAACACCTGGTCGAGTGCCGCCCCTCCGCCTTCCGCGGCGAGGTGGAGGTTCGTGACATCGCTTGTTGTCATGAACGAAGTATGCACATTTCATCCATGTCCCGCGAGGGGCTTGGTCGAACCTGCGCGCATGATCTGCGCGCAACGCGTGTCAGCGGCAGACGGCACCCTGCGACGCCGACGTGACCAGCTTCGAATACTTCGCCAGGACCCCGCGGGTATAGCGCGGCGGCAGGGGGGTGAACTCCTTGGCGCGGGCCTCGAGTTCGTCGTCGTCGACCAGCAGGTCCAGGAGGCCGCGCCCCACGTCGAGCCGGATGCGGTCGCCGTCGCGAACCAGGGCGATCGGCCCGCCGTCGACTGCTTCGGGCGCGACGTGACCGACGCACAGCCCGGTGGTGCCGCCGGAGAACCGGCCGTCGGTCATCAGCAACACGTCCTTGCCGAGGCCCGCGCCCTTGATGGCGCCGGTGATGGCCAGCATCTCGCGCATGCCCGGTCCGCCCTTGGGGCCTTCGTAGCGGATCACGACCACGTCGCCGGCGGTGATCGTGCCGTCCTCGAGTGCGTCCATCGCGGCGCGTTCGCGGTCGAAAACCCGTGCGGTGCCCTCGAATACGTCGGAATCGAAACCGGCCGACTTCACCACCGCACCCTCCGGGGCCAGCGAGCCCTTGAGGATGGTGATGCCGCCGGTCGGATGGATGGGTGACTTGGTGGCCCGCAGGACCTGCCCGTCGGGATCCGGCGGCGCGATGTGCGCGAGGTTCTCCGCGACCGTCTTGCCGGTCACCGTCAGGCAGTCACCGTGCAGCAGCCCGGCGTCGAGCAGCGCCTTCATCACCACCGGCACACCGCCGATGCGGTCGACATCGGTCATCACGTGCCGGCCGAAAGGTTTGACGTCGGCGAGGTGGGGGACGCGGGCGCCGACGCTGATGAAGTCGTCCAGCGTCAGTTCGACCTCGGCCTCGTTGGCGATGGCGAGAAGGTGAAGCACCGCGTTGGTGGACCCGCCGAACGCCATCACCACGGCGATCGCGTTCTCGAAGGCCTCGCGGGTCATGATGTCGCGGGCGGTGATCCCGCGACGCAGCATCTCGACGACGGCCGCACCGCTCTGCCGCGCGAACTGGTCGCGACGCTTGTCCGGGGCCGGCGGAGCGGCGCTCCCGGGGAGTGACATCCCGAGTGCCTCGGCGGCGCTCGCCATCGTGTTCGCCGTGTACATACCGCCGCAGGCGCCCTCACCCGGGCAGATGGCGCGTTCGATGGTGTCGACGTCCTCGCGGCTCATGAGTCCGCGGGAGCACGCGCCCACCGCCTCGAAGGCGTCGATGATGGTGACCTGACGTTCCGAGCCGTCGGACAGCGTCGCGTATCCGGGCAGCGTGGACCCGGCGTAGAGGAACACCGAGGCGAGGTCGAGGCGGGCGGCGGCCATGAGCATGCCGGGCAGGGACTTGTCGCAGCCGGCGAGCAGGACCGAGCCGTCGAGGCGTTCCGCGCTCATCACGGTCTCGACACTGTCGGCGATCACCTCGCGGGAGACCAGCGAGAAGTGCATGCCCTCATGGCCCATGGAGATGCCGTCGGAGACCGAGATGGTGCCGAACTCCAGCGGATAACCGCCGCCTTCGTGGACTCCGTCCTTGACGGCCTTGGCCAGGCGGTCGAGGGAGAGGTTGCACGGGGTGATCTCGTTCCACGACGACCCGACACCGATCTGGGGTTTCACCCAGTCGTCGTCGCCCATGCCCACCGCGCGGAGCATGCCGCGGGCGGCGGTTTTCTCCAGGCCGTCGGTGACGTCGCGACTGCGAGGTTTGATGTCCACGTCGTTGCCTGTGCTGGTGCGCTCGGTCATGTGGTCCACGGTAGTGGTCCGCAGACGAGATCAGGCTGCGTTTCATCTCGCCGAACGGGCCGAAACGCAACCTGATCTCGATGAACAGCAGATGTTTCTAGGCGCGCAGTTCGCGCTTGAGCAGCTTTCCGCTCTGGTTGCGCGGCAGTTCCTCTACGAACTTCACCAGCTTCGGGACCTTGAACGGCGCGAGCCGCTGCTTGACGTGGTCGATCAGCTCGGCCTCGGTGACGACCGCCTCGGCGCGCAGCACGACGACTGCGGTGATCGCCTCGATCCACTTGTCGTCCGGGGTGCCTATGACGGCGACTTCGGCCACGGCGTCGTGGGTGTAGATCGCGTCCTCGACCTCGCGCGAGGCGACGAGGATGCCGCCGGTGTTGATGACGTCCTTGATGCGGTCGACGACGGTGACGTAACCCTCCTCGTCGCGCGTGACGAGGTCGCCGGAGTGGAACCAGTCGTCTCGGAAGGCCTCTTCGGTGGCGGTCGGGTTGTCCCAGTAGCCCTGGCACAGCTGCGGCGAGCGGTACAGGATCTCGCCGGGCTCACCGACCGGCACGTCGTTGCCGTCGGCGTCGACGACGCGGGTCTCGACGAAGAACACCGGCCGTCCGCACGAAGCGGGTCGGGCGTCGTGCTCCTCGGGGCGGAGAACCGTTGCCAGCGGACCGATCTCGGACTGACCGAAGCAGTTGTAGAAGCCGAGGTCGGGGTAGCGCTCGCGGAGGCGCTGCAGGACGGTGACCGGCATGATCGACGCGCCGTACTGCGCCTTGCGCAGCGACGACAGGTCGCGGGTCTCGAGGTCGGGGTGCGCGGCCAGCGGCACCCACACCGTCGGCGCCAGGAACAACGAACCGATCTTGTGTTTCTCCACGAGACGCAGGATCTCGGGGATGTCGGGTGCGGGCATCAACCGGATCGTGGCGCCGACCGCCAGGTACGGAACCATGAAGACGTGCATGCCCGCCGAGTGGTACAGCGGCATGCAGATGAGGGGATTGTCATCGGACTTGAGATCCAGCGCGATGATCGACGAGGTGTACTCGTGGATCAGGGCGCGGTGGGACATCATGGCGCCCTTGGGCTTCGACGTCGTGCCCGAGGTGTAGAGGAACTGCACGAGGTCGGTGTCCTCGACCGGGACGTCGAGTGCGGGAACGTCTCCCGTGGTTGCGATCGCGAACAGTGAATCGTCGGCGTCGCGCAGGGGGAGCACGAACTCGGCCGGTACGACGTCGATGACGGCGTCGAGGTTCTCGGTGAGAGCCGGGTCGACGAGCACGGCCCGTGCGCCGGACTGCTCGAGGAGGTAGCTCAGTTCGCCGGCACGCAGGGCGTAGTTGATCGGCACGTGGACGAGCCCGGCACGAGCGGCGGCGAGATAGCCGATCACATAGGCGTGCGAGTTGGTGCCGTAACCGGCCACGCGATCACCCTTGGTCAGACCGAGGGAGAGGAGGTGCCCGGCGGCGCGGGTCACGGCGTCGTCGAGCTCGCGGTAGGTCAGGGTGTCGTCGCCGAAATGGAGGGCGGCGCGGTCGGGGAATCTCGCGGCAGTGCGGCGCAGCACTCCGTCGACGGTGTTCGAAGTGGGGGTCATCACCTCATCAGGATGACGGTCGAGGGGGATCGTGAGTGCAAGCACCCCCTGCCGCGTCCGGCACCTGCCCAGTGCGTCTGTCAGAGTCGAAGGACAACACGAATCGGAGATCGACGCGATGGAGATGTGGCCATGGGAAGAGACCGAGATCGGGATCCCGGCGGTCGCGCCCGACAGGCTCGGCCGCGTGACGAACTGGGCCGCCCGCTACCGTACGGTGCGCCGGGCGTCGAGCCGGTGCCCGAGGAGCCGTTGCCACCGCACGAGACGATCGCATTCGCGTGGCGGCTGCTCGAGGACGGCCGGCCGTTCTCCGCGCACGAGGTGTTCGAGACCAGGTGGAAGTCCTGTCCGGCCGAGGAACGTCCCCTGTGGCAGGGGCTCGCCCAGCTCTGCGTGGCGCTGACGCATCATCGACGCGGAAATGCTCTCGGTGCCCGACGCCTCTACGATCGGGCCGCCGCGCGACTCGTCGAGTACGAGAACGCCGGCGGAGTGAGGTACGAGATGGATCTGACGGCGATCCGCGACCGTGTGCTCGACGAGATCGACGTGTCCGAACCGACCTGAGGTGGGCCGGCCGAGTGCCATCGCCGGCAGGGCCAGTTGTGATGTATCGGGTCTTCGGTGACAGTTCTGTGTCAGGACTTCGGTGACAGCTGGTGTGTCAGGACTTCGGTGACGGTCTGGTCTTCGTGGGGCGTGGGCCGCGGGGTTGTCGGTTGCCGACGTAGCGAACTCCGGAAGCGGGTCGAGGGTGTTCGACTACGACCTCTCCATCGGTGTTCGCGATGACGATCGCGCTGTCGTCGGCGACGACGAGGACCTGGTCGAAGGCGTGGTCCACATCGACCATGTAGGTGACTGAGTCCACGCTGATGGTGCCGGAAGTGCTGACAGTCCTGACCAGGACGCCCTCGGGTAGATCGGCGGTTGGGCGCGGCGCGGGCGGGCGCGATGTAGGCCGATTGAACAGTGATCCACCGGCTATCGGGTGTGGCGCATGGGCTTTCGGTGTGGCTTGCCACGCGGCCAGTGGCGTGACGCGCCCTGGCAGGCCCTGGTGAGGCCGTTGGGTGTTGTAGATGTGATCGAACGCATCAACCTGGGCCTGCAGCTCGGCCAGGGTGTCAGCCAATGGCTGCTTGTCCAGATACCGGAACAACGTCTGATGGAATCGCTCGTTCTTTCCCTGCGTGGTCGGCTTGTAGGGCTTGCCGGTGATCGTTTCCACCCCGAGCACGCGGACGTGCTCGACGAGCTGACCGAGACGGCCGCGCCGCGAGGGGTTGAGCGCGGGCCCATTGTCGGTGAGGAGTCGTTGAGGTACTCCGTGGGCGGTCACTGCCTTGTCGAACACGGCGATCGCAGCCTCAGCCGTTTCGCCCGCGGCCACATGTGAGCCCACGGCGTAGCGAGAGTGATCGTCGATGAGCTGCAGGATGACGCACCTGCGTCCACCGGTCAGGACGTACTCGGTGCCATCGAGTTGCCAGCACGCATTCGGCGCCGGGTAGACGAACCTCCGCCACGCCGAGCGGGGCTTCTTCTTTGGCTCACGGCGAGCGACACCGGCTTCGCGGAAGATCCGGGCCAGCGAGGCCGTTGAGGGCACCTGAGTCAACCCCATCGACTGCATCTTGTCGTGCACGCTGATCGGCCCGTGATCCAGACCTGAGGCTTCCAGAGCGGCGCGCACGGCCACCGCCTGCGCTTTGACCTCGTCATTGAGCGCTGACGGGCTCGACTTCGGGCGGCGGGTGCGGGGTTCCAGGACCGCCGACGGCCCATCCGCTCGTGCTCGTTTACGCAACTCGTAGAACGACTTCCGCGAAATCCCGTGTTCGCGCAGAATGTCGAGACCGCTCCGCGGGGTGCATCATCAGGCCACTGCGAGATCGCCAGCCGCACGACAGGATCGATAGGTTCGTTAACTACCACCGCCTGAGCGTCGAGTGCTTGCAGTGTGAACCGAAGGCCAGGGTGCCGGCTTGGCTGGAGCCCATCGGGCGTGTCGTGCCCGCTAAACGGAAGCGACGCCTTGTCGCGTGCATCGACGTATGTCAATATTGACGAGTGTCAAATAAGAATCTTCTGCTGCCACCGGGCCGCGGCCTCAGTGGTGACCAGACCGGGGCTGTCACCCCACTGTTGAAGGCGCTTGCGGACCCGGTTCGGTTGCGGTTGTTGTCGGAGGTTGCCGCGCATCCGGGAGGCGAAGCCTGCGTGTGCGACATTTCCGGACCCTTCGAGCTGTCGCAGCCGACGATCTCACATCACCTGAAGGTGCTGCGCGAAGCGGGCTTGGTGACCAGTGAGCGCCGCGCGACGTGGGTGTACTACCGGGTGAACGCTGAAGCGCTGCAGCAACTGTCGGACCTGCTGGACGATCTCGCCACGGTCGTGGGGGAAACACGCTCGTGTGAGGTGGGCCAGTGACCGCCCCCGACACCGCGGTCGCGGGCAAGCTGTCGATGCTGGACCGATTCCTGCCGGTGTGGATCGGCGCCGCGATGGTCGCCGGCCTGCTGCTGGGCCGCAACGTTCCCGGCCTGGGAGACGCCCTGGCGGCCGTGGAGATCGACGGCATCTCGCTGCCGATCGCTCTCGGACTGCTGATCATGATGTATCCGGTGCTGGCGAAGGTGCGCTACGACCGACTCGACTCGGTCACCGGCGATCGTCGCCTGCTGCTGGGATCGCTGCTGCTGAACTGGATCGTCGGACCCGCGTTGATGTTCGCGCTGGCCTGGCTTCTGCTCCCCGACCTACCGGAGTACCGGACCGGGCTGATCATCGTCGGTCTGGCGCGCTGTATCGCGATGGTCATCATCTGGAACGACCTGGCGTGCGGCGACCGTGAAGCCGCTGCCGTCCTCGTCGCACTGAACTCGGTGTTCCAGGTGATCATGTTCGCCGTGCTGGGCTGGTTCTACCTCTCGGTGCTACCCGGATGGCTCGGCCTGGAACAGACGACCATCGACACCTCGCCGTGGCAGATCGCGAAGTCGGTGCTGATCTTCCTCGGAATCCCGCTGGTTGCCGGCTATCTCACCCGCCGCATCGGTGAACGGGCCAGAGGCCGCGAATGGTACGAGTCCTCGTTCCTCCCGCGATTGGGGCCGTGGGCCCTCTACGGTCTGCTGTTCACCATCGTCATCCTGTTCGCCTTGCAGGGGGAGCAGATCACCTCTCACCCGTGGGACGTCGTGCGGATCGCGCTGCCGCTGCTGATCTACTTCGCGGTGATGTGGGGTGGCGGATTCGTCCTCGGCGCCGTGATGGGGCTGGGTTACGCACGGACCACCACGCTGGCGTTCACCGCTGCCGGCAACAACTTCGAGCTCGCCATCGCCGTTGCGATCGCGACCTATGGTGCGACCTCCGGTCAGGCTCTTGCCGGAGTCATCGGCCCACTCATCGAGGTGCCCGTCCTCGTCGCGCTGGTCTATGTGTCTCTGGCGTTGCGGAAACGCTTCACCAGTCCGACGACCGCCTCCAACTCAGATGTGTCGAAGGAGCCTGTTCGCGATGTCTGAGAATGTGTTGGACGAACAGCTGAGTCGCGGCGAACACCGCGCCCAACCCGAGCTGCTGATGCCGCATACCGTGCTCGCCCGTACCGCAGCTGACTTGGCCGCCAAGTACGAGGGGGTGGTGTCTCGACAGACGGTGGAACGCTGTGTTTTCGAGTCCTACACCGCGTTACGGCGCACCTCCCGGGTGCATGCGCATCTGACGACCTTGGCGGGCCGGTTCGCTGCCGATCGGTTACGCGCCCTAGCGCAGGCTGAGGGGGCGGTACCCAAGGATGTGCCCGAAGTCCTGTTCATCTGCGTGCAGAACGCCGGCCGCTCGCAGATGGCTGCCGGATTGATGACCCACCACGCCACAGGTCGGGGACATGTGCGCTCGGCCGGATCGGTGCCGGCTCATTCGATCAACCCGACCGTCGTCGAAGCGATGTCAGAAATTGGCGTCGACCTGGGTACCGAGTACCCCAAACCACTCACCGACGATGTGGTCGCCGCCGCTGACGTGGTGGTGTCGATGGGCTGCGGCGACGCGTGCCCGATCTATCCCGGCAAGCGGTATCTCGATTGGACGGTCTCCGATCCTGAAGGCCGTCCACTTGGCGAGGTTCGCGCGATCCGCGATGACCTTGACGCCCGGGTTCGTGAGCTCCTTGCCGAGCTCACGGCCAACCATGTGTGACTTTCCGAGCATTCCTCCACAGCTGAAAGGGACTGTGTCTCATGTCTTCCTCTCGACCTAGCGTGCTGTTCGTGTGCGTCCACAATGCCGGCCGCTCACAGATGGCTGCGGGGTTCCTCACCGCGCTCAGCCAGGGCAGTGTCGAGGTCCGCTCCGCCGGATCTGCGCCCGCCGACTCGATCAATCCAGCCGCGGTCGAGGCGATGGCTGAAGTCGGTATCGACATCTCGGCACAGTCACCCAAGGTCCTCACCCCCGACACCGTCGAATCCTCCGATGTGGTGATCACCATGGGCTGTGGCGATGCATGCCCAGTATTCCCCGGCGTCAGCTACCGCGACTGGGCCCTCGACGACCCCGCCGGCCAAGGCATCGACGCGGTCCGCCCGATCCGCGATCAGATCCGCGCACTGGTCGCGGACCTCCTCGACGAACTGCTCCCCGCTAACCAGCAGGTCGGCCAGTGAGCACACCACCGCAGGTGCTGTTCGTGTGCGTGTCCAACCGCGGCAAATCGGTGATGGCCGAACACCTCACACCGACCGGATCACCCCGTCCTCGGCCGGCACCAGCGCGAAAATCGGCGGCCAGGTCAACGAGCTGTCCGCCCAGGCGCTCGCCGAAGTCGGCGCCACCGTGGACGGGCATCAGCCGCGGCAACTCACCGACGAACTGATGCAAACTGCAGATCTCGTCGTGGTGGTCGGCACCGCCGACGTCACCCCACCCGACGGCGTCGCCCTCGAAGTGTGGAACACCGACGAACCCTCCGAACGGGGCATCGACGGTATCGAACGGATGCGACTAATCCGCGACGACATCACCAACCGGATCCGCGCCCTCGCCGACCGCATCGCGCGGTAGGCGAGAGCGCAAGCCACGACCCCTCAGCAGCAAGCAGTGCGCACCTCAGCCGGTTCGGCGGCGCTGCCACCGCAGCACACCGAACCCTGCTCGACGTCATCGTTGGCGTTCTGCTCCAACAGTTTCGGGCTGGTCCCGAACGTGTCGGAGTCGGCGAGCACGGTGTAGACCTCCCACTTCTCGTTCGCCGGTCCGGTCACCCAGACCTTGTCCTGCGTTGCGAAACAGCAGGTGGAGTTGATCTCCTCCTGGGTGAACAGGCCCTCCCCGGACAGCCTGGCGATCTCGGCGTGCACCTTCTCGCTCGATTCGACCTCGACGCCGAGGTGGTTGATCGTGCCGCCCTGGCCGGGGTTCTCTAGCAGCACCAGTTTCAGGGGCGGCTCGACGATCGCGAAGTTGGCGTATCCCGGCTTGCGTTTGGCCGGGGTGGTGTTGAACAGCTTGGAGTAGAACTCGATCGCGGTATCGAGATCATCGACGTTGAGCGCGAGCTGCATACGGGACATGACCATCACCTTCACCTGTGAGACATATATCGAACTACTGACACATGCAGGCTGCCACCTTTTCGACATATGTCAAGTAGGGGCGTACGATCTGGTCATGCCGAAGCCCTTGCCGATGGTCGACATCAGCGCCCCGATCTGCTGCGCACCGGTATCCGCGGCCCCGCTCGATGACGACACAGCCCTAGAAATCGCTCTGCGACTCAAGGCCCTGGCCGATCCGGTCCGGATCAAACTCGTCTCAATCCTGCTCGCCGACACCGGGAACGGGATCTGCACCTGCGACCTCGCGACCGCGGTCGGCCTCACCGAGGCCACCACGAGCCACCACCTGGGGCAGCTCCGCAAGGCCGGCATGGTCGCACCTGACCGACGAGGGATGAACGTCTACTACCGCGCACGGCCAGAGTCGTTGGAAGCGCTACGCAGCGTTCTCAGCGCCACCACAGGGTGCTGCTGAACCGTCGCAGGCGCGGTCAGTTGAGCACCTGCGTCAGGCTCCCCCTCGTCGGCAACCGCGCCACGCAACGCACATAGCGTTGCGTGGCGGACACCAATGAAAGTGTCACCACCTAGACCCCTCAAACTGTCACCGATGTCTTGATGCGAAAGTGTCACCGATGTCCTGCGAGATGACAGCCGGCAGGGCCAGTTGTCGGACCGGTATGCGAACATATGTTCTATGCGGATCGAGCGTCGGGAGCGGCATGGTGCGACGATCCTGCACGCCGATCTCGACTCCTTCTACGCCTCGGTCGAGCAACGCGACGACCCGACCCTGCGCGGACGCCCGGTGTTGGTCGGCGGGGGAGTCGTGCTGGCCGCGAGCTATGAGGCCAAGGCCCGGGGAGTGCGGTCGCCGATGCCCGGTCACGAGGCGCGCGCACTGTGTCCCGATGCCGTGGTGGTGCGGCCCCGGTTCGACGCCTACATGGAGGCCAGTCGCGAGGTCTTCGATATCTTCCACGACACCACTCCGGTGGTCGAAGGCATCTCCGTCGACGAGGCGTTCCTCGACGTCGGCGGCCTGGGTCGGATCAGCGGGTGCCCGCATGACATCGCCACGACGATCCGGGCTCGAGTGCGCGAGGAGGTCGGCCTGCCGATCACTGTGGGTGGCGCGCGCAGCAAATTCCTGGCGAAGGTCGCCAGTGCCGTCGGCAAGCCCGACGGTCTGCTGATCGTCGCGCCGGGCACCGAGCTGGCATTTCTCCACCCCCTGCCGGTGCGTCGGCTGTGGGGCGTCGGACCGGTGACCGAGGCCAAGCTGCACGACGCCGGTGTCGAGACCGTCGGCCAGCTCGCCGAGATGGGGGAGCGTTCGCTGCGCGCAGTCGTCGGGCCCGGAGCGGGCCGGCACCTGTTCGCGCTCTCGCTGGCTCAGGACCCACGCCGCGTCGAAACCGGCAAGCGGCGGTCCTCCATCGGCTCGCAGCGGGCACTCGGGCGCCGACCCAAGTCCGAGGCCGACCTCGAGGCGACCATCGTGGCGATCGTCGAACGTCTCGGCAAGCGGTTGCGCACCGCGGAAAGGGTCTGCCGCACAGTGGTTCTCCGTCTCCGCTTCGACGACTTCACCCGCGCGACCCGCTCCCGCACCCTCCTCGAGGCCACCGACCGCACCGACATCTTCATGGCGTCGGCGCGCGGACTCCTCGCCGACGCGATGCCGATCATCCGCGAGCGCGGCTGCACCCTCGTAGGGTTGTCGTTGACCAACCTCGACGACCACGACAACATCCAGCTGACGCTCCCGTTCGACACCGACCACGCCGAACAGCTCGACGCCACCATGGACGTCCTGCGCGACCGTTTCGGGCGGGACTCGGTCACGCGTGCCGTGCTCATCGGCCACCACCACGGCGACGACGCACCGATGCTCCCCGACTAGGGATCTCGTAGAAAGCGTGCGCGCTATGTCCCCGTGTTCTCTACGAATCCCGGGGGAGCGAAAAGCGCAAAACGATTCTTATGCGCTCAAGCGTGACTGAGCCGACGACTCCCCCAACACTGCTGATGTGGCCACCGAAATGTGGTCGTCCTCACATCCACATCAGAATCGAGCTAGACAATGTTGGTAGCACTCGGCCTCGGAATGGTGGCCACCTTCATGGTCCTGATCATCACCAAACGGGCCACGCCCGTGGTGGCGCTGATCCTCGTCCCGGTCGCGTTCGGCCTGTTCGCGGGTGCCGGCCTCGACATCAGCGACATGATCACCGACGGCATCAAGGACCTCGCACCCACGGCGGCGATGCTGTTCTTCGCGATCATCTTCTTCGGGATCATGATCGACGTCGGTCTCTTCGACCCGGTGGTCCGCCTCGTCATCCGCGCCGTGCGCGACGACCCGGCCCGGCTCGTCGTCGGCACCGCGGTCCTCGCGATGGTCGTCTCGCTCGACGGTGACGGTTCGACGACCTTCATCATCACCACCGCCGCCCTGCTGCCGCTGTACGTGAAACTCGGTGTGAGCCCGGTGGTTCTGACCGTGGTCGCCGGCCTCGCCAACGGCACCATGAACATCCTCCCGTGGGGTGGCCCCACCGCCCGCGCCGCGAGTGCGCTCAAGATCGACACCAACGACGTCTTCGTCCCGATGATCCCCGCACTCGCCGCCGCGCTGGTCGTCGTACTTCTCTTCGCCTATCACCTGGGAGTCCTCGAACGCCGACGTATCGGCACCCTCGAGATGAAGGAATCGTTGTTGGCTCCGCGTGAAGAGGTGCTGGTCGCCGCCGGCACCGGCACCACCGTCCCGCCCACGCCGCCGCGGCGCAGTACCGGCGGATCGTCGGACATCGATTCGACGCCAACGGGTTCCGACGATCCGGAAGCCCAGGACCGCGACCAGTCGTTCTCCAGCGTCCTCGACCCCAATCGGGAAACCCTGCGGCCAAAGCTGTTGTGGGTCAACGCCGGACTCACCGTCGCGCTGCTGGCGATCCTCGGCGCCGACGTCCTCGCCATCCCCGTGCTGTTCATGGTCTTCGCCGGCATCGCCCTGGCCGTCAACTTCCCGCACGTCAAGCAGCAGCAGGCGGCCATCACCCGGCACAGCTCGAGCATCGTGTCGGTGGTCGCCATGGTCCTCGCCGCCGCGGTGTTGACCGGCGTCTTCAACGGCACCGGCATGGTCGACGCCATCGCCCACTGGCTCTCCGACGGCATCCCCGACTGGATGGGGCCGCACATGGCGATCGTCGTCGGCGTGCTGTCGATCCCGTTCACCTTCCTGATGAGCAACGACGCCTTCTACTACGGCGTGCTGCCGGTCCTGTCCGAGACCGCGACTCGCTACGGCATCGACCCCACCGAGATGGCCCGCGCATCCATCACCGGTCAGACGGTGCACATGCAGAGCCCGCTGGTCCCGGCGATCCTCCTGCTCGTCGCGCTCGCCGGTGTCACCCTCGCCGACCATCACAAGAAGGTGCTGTGGCGGGCGACGGTGGTCTCCCTGGTCATGCTCGGCGCGGGCGTGCTCGTCGGAGCCATCCCGTTCTGAGCGGATCGATGTCGGTGGCGGCGCTGGATTCACAGCCGCCACTAGGCTGACGTCATGCGTTTACGGACGCAGGTGCTGCTGTTGCAGCTCGCTGTCCTCGCGGTCAGCCTCGCGGTCGGGTTCGGTCTCGTCATCGCCGGGGCCGACGACCGTGTCCGCGACGAGTACGCACAGCGAGCCCTCGCCATCGCCCGGTCGGTGGCCGCCGACACCGACGTCCGCGCCGCGGTGGCGGCTCAACAGGGTCGAGCCGTGGAAGCGGACGATCTCGTCGACGGCCCGCTGCAACGCCAGGCGGCCGCGGTTCGGGAACGGACCGGCGCACTGTTCGTCGTCATCGGCAACGACCAGGGCATCCGACTCGCCCACCCTGAGGTCGCGGAACTGGCGAAACCGGTGTCGACCGACCCGTCGAAGGCGCTGGCCGGCTCCGACGACGTCGCGACCGACCGGGGCACCCTCGGCGAGTCCGTCCGGGCGAAGGTCCCGATCTTCGACCCCGGCGGTCGCATCGTCGGCTTCGTCAGCGTCGGCGTCTCGACGGAACGGCTCGCGAAGGAAACGCGCAGCGACATCATCGCCACGACGCTCCTCGCGCTGACCGCACTGGGCATCGGCGCACTCGGATCGGTCATGCTGGCCCGGCGCTGGCGCAAGCTCACCCTCGGTCTCGAGTCCGACGAGCTCGCCGAACTCGTCCGCGAACAGCGCGCTGTCCTGCACTCGATGGCCGACGGCGTGCTGGCCGTCGACGCCGACGGCATCGTCCGGGTCGTCAACGACAAGGCCCGCGCGCTCCTCGACATCGACGCTCCGGTGGGCACGAAGGCCGCCGACCTGGGACTCACCCCGCGCATCGCAGCCGTTCTGGCCACGCCCACCGACGAGCCCCTCGCCGCCACCGTCGGCGATCGCGTCGTCCTCGTCAGCTCCCACCGGGTCCACGCCGACGGCCGCGACCTCGGCATGGTCCTTTCGGTCATCGACCGCACCGACGTCGAAACGCTCAGCCGCGAAGTCGATTCCATCCGATCGATGGGCGCCGCTCTCCGCGCCCAACGGCACGAGACCGCCAACCGCATCCACGTTCTCGCCGGACTCCTTCGCCATGGCCACGCCGACGAAGCGCTCGGGTACCTCGAAGAACTCTCCGGCAGCGGCCCCGGCGGCGCGCTCCTCGCCGGGCTGGGCAACGTCCGCGAACCCCACCTCCACGCCTTTCTCGACGCCAAAGCCGCCCACGCGCGCGAACGTCGCGTCACGCTCCGCCTCGGCGACCAGACCTGGCTGCAGGGCACCCTCACCGAACCCGTCGTCGCCACCACCGTCGTCGGCAACCTCATCGACAATTCCATCGAGGCTGCATCTGGGACCGGTGCCGACGGGGTCGTCGAGGTCGAGCTGATCGCCGACGGCGACACCCTGTTCGTCGCGGTCGGCGACTCCGGCCCCGGCATCGCCTTCGACGATCCGGACAAGGTCTTCGACGAAGGGGCCACCACCAAACCCGGCGACCACGTGCCCGGTGGCCGGGGGATGGGCCTGTCCATCGCGCGTCAGGTCGCGCGTCGGATCGGTGGAGACCTGTGGGTCGCGGACCCCGGTGGCGACCGGTCCCCGACGCCGGAGCATGATCCGCCTGGCGCACTGTTCGTCGCCCGGCTCCCGGGCATCATCGCGCCCGGGCCCGACGAGGAGGTGGCGCCGCAGTGAGTGAGGAGCTGGGTGTCCTCATCGTCGACGACGACTTCCGCGTCGCCGCACTGCATTCGACGATCGTCGATGCCGTGCGCGGCTTCAGCGTCCGCGCGCGGGTCGGCAGCGTCGCCGAGGCTCGTCGGGCGTTCGTCGACCACCCCGACATCGACCTCGCACTCCTCGACGTCTACCTCCCCGACGGCTCCGGCATCGACCTGGTCGCCGAACTCGACTGCGACTGCTTCATCGTCGGCGCCGAGACCGACGCGGCCGCCGTCCGCACCGCGATGCGCGCCGGCGCGCTGGCCTACCTGATCAAACCCTTCGACGACGCCGATCTCGCCCGTCGTCTTGCCGGTTACGCGCAGTACCGGCGCGCGCTCAGCGGTGAGAACGTCGACCAACACGCGGTCGACGCCGCGCTGTCCGCGCTGCGGTTCGGCACCCGCGCGGCGGAGCGGTCGGAATCGGGATCTCCCACCGAGCAACGCATCCTCGACCTGTTCGTCGATCCCGACACCGCCCTGTTCGCCGACGACGTGTCCCGGGAGGTGGGGATCGCGGCACCGACAGCCCGGCGACACCTGGCCAACCTCGTTGCCGCCGGCCGTCTCCGGATGTCGCTGCAGTACGGAACCACCGGCCGACCCCGGCAGGAGTACCGCCGTCGGTAAATCGTGACCTGATAATCCTGCGGGCGGGGTACGCCGCGACCCTTGCGCACTAGAGTGTCAACCCATGACGACGCAAGTAGACGCCACCAATCCCGATCTGGTGACGGTCGGTGTGCCGACGCATTGGTACAACCTCGCCGCCGAGCTCGAGACACCGATTCCCCCGCACCTGCACCCCGGCACCAAGGAACCCGTCGGCCCGGAGGACCTCGCCGCCCTGTTCCCCAGCGGGCTCATCGCGCAGGAGGTCTCCAGCGAGACCTACATCGAGATCCCCGAACCGGTCCGCGAGATCTACAAGATGTGGCGACCGTCGCCGCTGATCCGTGCCCGCCGCTTCGAGGAGGCGCTCAACACCAACGCGCGCATCTACGTCAAGTACGAGGGCGTCAGCCCGGTCGGCAGCCACAAGACCAACTCCGCTGTCGCGCAGGCCTATTACAACAGCATCGACGGCGTCACCAAGCTGACGACCGAGACCGGCGCGGGCCAGTGGGGCAGCGCGCTCGCCTTCGCCGGTGCGCAGTTCGGGATCGACGTCGAGGTCTGGCAGGTCCGCGCCTCGTACAGCTCGAAGCCATACCGCGGCTTCCTGATCCGCACCTACGGCGGCACCATCCACCCGAGCCCCTCGGACCTCACCGAGTCGGGCCGGGCCATGCTCGCCAAGGACCCGGACACCACCGGCAGCCTAGGAATGGCCGTCAGCGAGGCCGTCGAGGTGGCCGCTTCGAACGCCGACACCCGCTACGCCCTGGGCAGCGTGCTCAACCATGTGGTGCTGCACCAGAGCGTCATCGGCCAGGAGGCCGTCGACCAGCTCAACGCCGTCGAACCCGGCGGTGCCGACATCGTCTTCGGCTGCGCCGGTGGCGGTTCGAACCTTGCCGGGCTCTCGTTTCCGTTCCTGCGGGAGAAGCTGCACGGCCGGTCCGACCCGCGCGTGGTCGCCGCCGAACCGGCCGCCTGCCCATCGATCACCCAGGGCGAGTACCGCTACGACCACGGTGACGTCGCCGGTCTCACACCGCTGCTCAAGATGCACACGCTGGGAATGGATTTCGTTCCGGACCCGATCCACGCCGGTGGCCTGCGCTACCACGGCATGGCGCCGGCGCTGAGCCACACCGTCGAACTCGGGCTCGTCGAGGGTGTGGCCATCAGCCAGCATGACGCGTTCGCCGCGGGCGTGCAGTTTGCTCGCACGCAGGGCATCGTCCCCGCTCCGGAGTCGACGCACGCCATCGCCGCGTGTGCCGCGGCCGTCGCCGACAGTGACAAGGAGCAGGTCGTGGTCATCGGGCTGTCGGGGCACGGCCAGCTCGATCTGCCCGCCTACGCAGAGTTCCTCGACGGCAACTTCTGAGCATGACCCCGGCGATGCGGACAGTCGGTGTCGACCTGTCCGCATCGCCGGTCAAGACCGCGGTCGCGGTCGTCGACTGGTTCGACGACCGGGCCGAGTTGGCGGACCTCGTTGTCGGAGCCGACGACGCCGAGATCCGATCCCTCGCCGACGGTGCGACGCGCATCGGCATCGACTCACCCTTTGGCTGGCCCGACGACTTCGTGGATTTCGTAGTCGCACATCATCGTGACGGCCTGAGCCCTGGTCGTCGGCTCGACGACATCGCGAATCGACGTCCGCTGGCGCTGCGTCGTACCGACGTGTGGATCGCCGAGTCCGGCCTCGGCCGACCGCTCAGTGTGTCGGCCGATCAGATCGCCCACGTCGCCTTTCGCTGCGCGGGTCTCCTCGGCGACCTGGGCGTCGACGACCGCGTCGACGGTTGGGCCGTCGAGGCCTATCCCGCCGGAGCACTGAAACACTGGGGCCTCACCTCACGTGGCTACAAGCGCGCCACCAATCGAGCTGTACTTTCCGAGCTCGTCGAAGCGCTCCAGGCCGCGGCGCCGTGGCTGGTCCTCGGCGACCGGGTCGGCCGGATGCGCAGCGACGACGACGCCTTCGATGCCGTCATCACCGCGCTGATCGCCCGTGCCGCGGAGTTGGGACGCACGACGCTGCCCTCCGAGGGTGACCGGTCAGTCGCGGTGCGGGAGGGCTGGATCCACGTCCCCGACTGCGAGCTGCACGAACTCGGCCCCGTCGCTGGTTGAGTAGGTGAGGAGCCTGCGACGAGCCGTTCCCCTCGCTGGTTCAGTAGGCGAGGAGCCTGCGACGAAACGTTCCCCTCGCTGGTTGAGTAGGCGAGGAGCCTGCGACGAGCCGTATCGAAACCACCCTCACCTCAACGACTTCCGCATCAGTACCCGCGGGAATCCGTTCAGTACCGAGGTCGTGTCGGCGGCCTTGGTGAAGCCCGCCTTCTCGAACAGTCCGCGGGTGCCGACGTACGCCATGGTGAGATCGACTTTCTCGCCACGGTTGTCGACTGGGTACCCCTCGATGGCCGGCGCCCCGTTGGACCTCGCGAACTCGACCGCGCCGTCGAGGAGCGCATGTGAGATCCCCTGCTTGCGGTGGCCGGGTCGGACCCGGATGCACCAGACCGACCACACGGGGAGATCGTCGACGTGCGGGATCTTGCGATTGGTTGCGAAGGTCGTGTCCGCGCGCGGTGACACGGCAGCCCAGCCGACCACGTCGTCGCCGTCGTTCGTGGTCTCGTAGGCCAGGACTCCGAGCGGAATCCCGCTGTCGCACAACTCCTTCACGTACTCGCCGCGCTGCTCGCGGACCAGTGCCTGATTCTGCTTGCTCGGGATGCGGTAGCTGAGGCACCAGCACACGTTGGAGGTCGGCTTCTTGGGGCCGAGGATCGTCGCCATGTCGGCGAAGTTCGTCGCGGGCCGGACGTCGATCGTCATGCGTCCCAGCATCACAACCGGCGCGGACCTGGCGCAAGGGCCAGATCGTGTCCGCGATCAGCGCTGGATGCGGGGAACCGACCGGTAGACCGTGCGGAACCAGATGGTGGTGAGGATGTCGATGGCGGTGTCGTCGTCGGGGATCGACCCGACCACGCCTCCGCGGACGGCGAGCCAAGACCAGCAGGAGGATTCGAGCGTGTTCACCAACGCCGACGCGAGCGGTTCGAGGGGGAGGCCGACTTCGTACCCGGCGCGTTCCGCGCTGCGCAATCCCGCCAGAACCTGTTTGATCCCCGACGCCCGGTTGGCGTGCCAGCGGTCCCGGAACTCGTCGTCGAGCATGGACATCTGGAACAGGCCGATGATCTCGGGCAGGTACTTCTTGTAGGTGGTCCAGTAGGCGGTGACCGCGGCGCGCACTCCGGCTTCGGGATCGCTGTGGCGTGTTGCGAGGGACCCCTCGACCACCTCGTCGCTGAACTGGTCGAGTAGCGCTTCGAGGAGCTGATCTTTGTTGTCGTAGTAGTTGTAGAACGAGCCGGTGGAGCGTCCCGCGGCCTCCGCGATGTCGGAGATCTTGGTGTTCAGGTAGCCCTTGTCGGCGAAGCACCGGCGTGCCGCGTCGAGAAACGCGGCCTCGGTCTGACGTCCCTTGTTCGTCGGCGGCACCCGAGCACTCCTTCCGGGGACTGATCGATATATCGAACCACGCGTTCACATTGGTCGGAGAAGGTCCGGTCGAATGGTGTGGTCCTTGTCATATTCTGAACCTGAATCTAGCATCAGAAAAGTCGAACGGGAACCACCGGTGTTCCCGCGTAACCGATCGCGCCTGCTCGTCTCTCACGAACACTCACACAGGAGTCAGCCAGTGGAATCGTTCATCCAGCACCGGAAAGGTCGCACGCCGCGACAGGTCCACCGCGACGTCGAGGATCTCAAGGACGACGAGCTCGGGCGGTACGGGTTCACCGGCCGCACGGCACACCTCTACCGGCGCAATGACCCGACCCAGTTCCGCGCGGTCGGAACCCACACCGGCGTCGACCGCTTCGTCACCGAGCTGACCCCGACCGATCAGATCGACCCGTCGGGTGAGCCGCTGCTGATGTTCTACAACGACGACTGCCGCATCTCGCTGAGTCGCCGCGGCGAGGCCGCACCGTTCTGGTTCCGTCCGGTCGACGGCGACGAACTGGTCTTCGTCCACGAGGGCACCGGCTACTTCGAGACCGAGTTCGGCCGGTTGCCCTACCGCCCGGGGGATTACGTGTACATCCCCAAGGGGTGCACGTACCGCCAGATCCCCGACGACCAGTCGCTGCTGCTGATCATCGAGGCGGTCGACGAGTACCGGGTCCCGGAGCCGGGCGTTCTCGGACGGTTCTTCCCGTTCGATTCGTCGCTGGTCGCCGTTCCGGAAGCCGAGGTCTTCGAGGGTGACGGACGCGAGGAGTACGAGGTCCGCTTCCGTCAGCGCGAGGGACAGACCACGCTGTTCTATCCCTTCCACCCGCTCGACGTCGAGGGCTGGCGCGGGGATCTGTTTCCATTCACCTTCAACATCGAGGACTACGACGTCATCACCTCGGAGTCGGTGCACCTGCCGCCGACGGTGCACCTCTTCATGCAGGCCACCGGCGTGTACGTGATGAACTTCCTGCCGCGGCCGGCCGAGGCCCGCAAGGGTGCCGAGCGACTGCCCTGGTACCACCGCAACACCGACTTCGACGAGATCGCGTTCTTCCACGGCGGCAGCCTGTTCGGCGCCGGCATGCCGCCGGGATTCGTCTCGCATGCGCCGCAGGGCATCCACCACGGCATCCCCGAACGTGCCCGCGAGCGGTCGCGCCGCAAGTTCGACGAGTTCGACCGCGTGGAGTGGAAGGTCATCGCGATCGACACGCGTCGTCGTCTCATCGCGACGCCGGTCATGACCGAGTCGGCGCAGGCCGAGGTCCAGGAAGAGGCACAGGTATGACGTCGGCGACCACGAATACGGCGAACACGTTGCCGCGCCACGAATACGAGCGCATTCCCTACCTCGTCGTCTTCGACGACACGTCGGCGTACAAAGACACCTATGGCGGTGTCACCGAGAGCGTCGTCCTGGAGAGCTACCTCCTCAAGCCGGTCGGCGTGCCGTCGAAGAACGTCATCATCTTCATGCACCCGATCGGCGGTGGTGCCTACCTGCCGATGACCAACGCGCTGGCCCGCGCCGGGCATCACGTCATCTACTGCAACAGCCGGTATCGCGGCGTCGACAGTGCGCTGATCATGGAGAAGGTCGTCCAGGATCTCGGCGCCTGCGTGAAGGACGCCAAGGAGCGCCTCGGCTACGAGAAGGTGATCCTGGCCGGCTGGAGTGGTGGCGGTGCGCTGTCGCTGTACTACCAGCAGCAGGCCCAGCATGCGACGGTCACCGAGACCCCGGCGGGCGAACCGCCAGACCTCACCCGGCTCGACCTCCCGGCCGCGGACGGCATGATGCTCCTCGCCGCCCACGTGTCGCGGCACGGGACGCTGACCGAGTGGATGGACCCCTCGATCCTCGACGAAACCGACCCGGAGAAGCGCGATCCCGAGCTCGATCTCTACAACCCGGCCAACCCGAACCAGCCGCCGTACACCGCGGAGTTCCTGGAGCGGTACCGAGCAGCGCAGATCGACCGCAACCGCCGGATCACCGCGTGGGTGAAGGAACAACTCGCCGACCTTCGCGGCCGTGGCGAGCCGCTGATGGAACGCGGTTTCATCGTCCACGGCACCATGGCCGACCCCCGGTGGCTGGACCTGTCCGTCGACCCGAGCGACCGCAAACTGGGCTGCTACCTGGGTGATCCGCGCATCGTCAACATGGGTCCGGTCGGCCTGGCGCGCTTCACGACGCTGCGAAGCTGGTTGTCGCAGTGGAGTTATGACGACGCCCACGGCGACGGTCCGCGCTGCGCCGCCGATCTCGAGGTCCCGACCCTCGTCATCGGCAACTCGGCCGACAACGCGTGCACGCCCAGTCACACCCACCGACTGTTCGACGCCGTCGGACACCCCGACAAGACGCTGCACACCATTACCGGTGCGACGCACTACTATTCGGGGCGCGAACAGATCCCGCACCTCAAGGAGGCGGTCGGCATCATCACGGGCTGGATGGGTGAGCGGGGTTGGGCCAACTGATCACCGGGTTCTCTGAGATCCGCCCTGAAATGCGCCCCTGAGTTCCGCCCCCGGAATGCGCCCTCCGTAGCGCCGCCGGCGACATAGTGTCATCGAGTCGGTTGTGGAAGGTCTATTCCAGGGGCGGTTTCCAGCGGAGTTATCCACAGCCCCGGGACGCCACGCTCGATCGAGTCCCCAGCACCTGACACTGAAGCGATGGACTACGACCAGCTCATCGAGCGCTTCGGGGGTGTGGTGTCGACCCGCCAGCTGCTCGAATCCGGAGAGACCACGCCGGATATTCGACGCGCCGTCGAAACCGGTGCGATCCAACGGATTCGGCACGGATGGTTTCGGGTTCCCGATGCCGACCCCGACGTGGTTGCGGCGGTGGCCGACCACGCCATCGTGTCGTGCGCGAGTGCGCTGCTCCGCCACGGATTGTGGATTCCCGACCATCCCGTCGAGTCCCATGCGCGCGTGACGCGGTACGAACGACGTCGGTCCCCCGACCGTTGCCGATGCCACGGCCGCCCGACTCCGGCTCTGGCCGCCGTCGACGATGTCGCGACCGCTCTGCAGTACGCCGCACGGTGCTTCGACGAGGAGGGCTTCGTCATCCTGTGTGACTCCGCACTACATCACGGCAAGCTGACCCACGACGATCTCCGTTCCGAGTTCCGACTCGCCCCACTCGCGATCAAGAACGCAATAGGGAGGTGCAACCGGCTAGCGGCGTCGGGAACCGAGACTGCGGCACGCCTGAGGCTGAGGAGTGCCGGGCTACGCGTCGAGGTGCAGCATCACGTGCCCGGGGTGGGTTGGATCGACCTGCTCGTCGGTGAGCGGCTCGCGATCGAACTCGACAGCCGGGCCCACCACACCGGCGAGGAGGACTACGAAAGCGACCGCGTCAGGTCCCGCAAGCTCATCCCGCTGGGCTATCTACCGATGCGACTCACCTACGCGCAGGTGTTCAGCCACTGGGAGGCCACGTACGCCGACATCGCGGCCGGGGTCCGGAAGGGGTACCACCGCAACCGCGCCGCCGCCGGAAACCGCCCCTGAAATCGACCCCTGATCTCCACCCTCCACAGCCCGCCCGACGACACTATGTCGCCGCCGGCACCGCCACCGAGGGTGCTTTCCAGGGGCGCTTTTCGGTGCGGGCCGCCGGGCATGACCCGCAAGCCCTCAGCCGAGCAGCTTCTTCTGCACCTTGCCCATGGCGTTGCGAGGGAGTGAGTCGACGAACCGGATCTCACGGGGGCGTTTGTGGTTCGACAGTTCGCCGGCGACGAACTCGATGAGCTCGGTGTCGTCGACCTCGTCGGCCACCACATACGCGACTATGCGCTGGCCGAGGTAGTCGTCGGGGACGCCGATCACCGCGGTTTCACGTACGGCCGGGTGCGCGAGGAGCACGGTCTCGATCTCCCCGGCGCCGATGCGGAAGCCGCCGGACTTGATGAGGTCGGTGGACCGGCGTCCGACGATGCGGTGCATGCCGTCCGGGTCGATGACGGCGACGTCGCCGGTGGCGAAGAAGCCGTCGTCGAGCCAGGATTCGGCGGTCGCGTCGGGTCGGTTGAGGTAGCCCGACGCCATCATCGGTCCGCGGACGTGGAGGTCGCCGACGGATTCGCCGTCGTGGGGCACGTCGGCGTCGCCCTCGCGAAGGCGAGTCTCGACTCCCGCGAGGGGAAGTCCGACCCAGCCCGGGCGACGCTCGCCGTCGACCCGGGTGCTGACGGTGATCAGGGTTTCGGTCATGCCGTAACGTTCGACGATCTCGTGACCGGTGAGTTCGCGGACACGGTCGAAGACGGGAACCGGCAGTGGGGCACTGCCGGACACGAGAATGCGTGCGCTGGAGTGCGTTCGGGCGGCTTCGGGATCGGCGCCGACGCGACTCCACACGGTGGGGACCCCGAAGAACATCGACGCACCGGCTTCGGCGGCGGAGGCATATCCCGCCGCGGTCGGCTTCTCGGTGTGGATCAACCGGCCGCCTCGGCGGAGCGGCCCGAGAACGCCGAGGATGAGCCCGTGAACGTGGAAGAGCGGAAGGCCATGCGCGAGTGTGTCATCGGCGGTCCACAGCCAGGCATCCGCGAGTGCGTCGAGTCCCTCCGCGATGGCCTGACGGGTGATCGGCACACCCTTGGGGAGCCCCGTGGTGCCGGAGGTGTAGAGGATCAGTGCCGTCGAATCGGCGTGGGGTTCGGGATGCCGATGCCACGACTTCGCGTAGCGACGGACCGGGACCACCGGCAGTGTGGCGTCGGCCGGCCCCTGTCCCAGCCAGGCCTGTGCGCCGGAATCGGCCAGGATGTGGGCGAATTCGCGCGGACCGGAGTCGGGCGGCACCGGGACCACCGGCACACCGGCGATCAGACCGCCGACCACCGCGAGAACGGTCTCGACCGTCGGCTGCGCCAGAACCGCGACGGTGCGCGCACCGGCAATCCGTTCCGCGACAGCGGTGGCCGCACCGACCAGGTCTTCCCGCGACAGTCGATCCTCACCTATCCGGATCACTTCGGGATCGTCCGGGGCAGTGGGGGTCAACGTCGGCAGGAGCACCCTCTCACTGTGCCACGACCGGCGCGCCGTCCCGTGGACCCGGCGCGACCTGCGAGGTCACCCGGCGTGCGCGAGAGCCTCGGCCCGCTCCTTGATCCCGTGGAGCATCTTGCGTTCCATGATCAGCGACCCGGGCTCCATCGGGATCATCGCCAGCTTCTTGCCCAGCCCGGGCAGCCGAAAGCGGTTCCGGCTGATCAGCCGCGTCGAGTCGCCGTCGGGGACCAGGGTGAACGACCACACCCAGTCACCGTCGGTGGTCCGGGTGACGAATGCGCGGCCGGGGTCGGCGATCTCGATGCGGGAGGCCTCGGGTCCGACACCGATCGTCTCGCCGACGACCGGATGCTGGAACTCCTCGAGCACCCGGTCGGTGCTGTGCATGTCGAGCCCGAGCAGGTTCTCGATCCAGTCGTAGGTGTAAGCGCCGCCCCGCGGCGACGGTCCCATCTGGGCCAGCCACGGGTAGATCGCGTCCGGTGGTGCGTCGATCGTGATCGCGCGCGTGGCCACACCCTCGGCGTCGGGCAGGAACTCGTCGCCCGGGAGTGCTGCGGCCACCTCCTCGTCCGTTGCGCCCCAGGTCATCACCCACGGCCGGACCCAGGCGCAGTACGCAGCGGCGGAACACGCGGTCGAAGCCAGCAGACCTGCGATGATCGGGCCGCTCCTCATTCCGGGTCCCGGTTCGACGCGGCGGACAGGGGGCGAGCCGGATACGGGTCGTCGGGCCGCGGTACCGGGCGGCGCGACAGCGTGCGCCGCCATAGGATCGCCAGGCAGATCTCGATGATCCCGAGTACGACGATGATTGACCTCATACCTCCAGTCTGCGCGCCCGGCGAGTCGGCGTCGTGGGTACTAGGTCCCTGACCAGGACGTTCTCAGGGGCGAACCCAACCGTCGGCCATGAACTCGAGGAGGAGCTGGGCCTTGTTGCCGATGGGTCGCCCGGCTTCTTCGTAACGACGCACGACGCGGCGGTAGTGCTCGCGGACCGTGCTCTCCGCGATCTGGTGTGCCTGCGAAGTCTCGCGGAGTGTGGCGCCGAGGGTGTAGGTCTGCAGGATCTCGCGCTCGCGTTCGGTCACCCGCACGCGGTCGGCGGGCGCGTGCGGAGTCGACTGCTGATCGGGCGGGCCGACGATCGCGGCAAGGGCCTGACGCAATGCGGATTCGGCGCCCGGCGAACGGGGTGAGATGCGGATGTGGTCGCGGGAGGCGATCCCGTCGCCGAGGAAGACGACGCGCACATTGCGCAGCATCGACGCACGCCGGACCTTAGCGAGCGAGCCGGGCGACCTGACCAGGAGGACGGCGGGATTGCGCAGGGAGGGAATCTGCCCAGGCTCGACCAGGGTGGCGCCGTAGCCGGCCCCCTCGATGAGGGCCACCAGTGCGGCGTCGAACAGATCGCCTTCGGCGACCACGACGGCGAGGCGTCTCAGATGGGAGTGGGGCTGCGACCCGGCGGATTGCGGGACGGTCCGGCCGACCGAATTGAGTCGGGACACGTTGGGCTGCGGGTTTGTCTCGTGCTGGCGGTGAAGTTCATCCAGAGGGGCTGACATCGGTACCGTCCTTCTGTAGACAGAATCCTGCTGCCGGCCCCGCGTGCCGCCGATTCTCTCGACCCGGCGGCATGATGGGAGCCGTGATCGACCTTGCTCGCGATCGGTTGGCAGGCGGAGAGATGAACTGCTCTCAACGTCTACTTCTCTAGAGTTACGAACATTTGTCGATAAGTCATGGCCTTTACGGCTTGATTGATAAGTAATCGAGTCATAATTGGCTCGAATGACTCCAATCAATGCGTGATCACGCACGAATGGTCGGTATCGGGCAAAATCATGCACGTGCCGAACCGTCTGCGCGTGCTGGTTGCCTCCCCGCTCGGCCACGTCGTCGCCGGCCCTCTCCAAGGCGCGCTCGAGCACGCCGTCGTCACGGTGGCTACGAGCGATGACGAGTTCACCCGCTCGGTTGCCGGCCACGTCCGGTTCGACGTCGTGATCGCGGACCTCATCTGGAACCGTCCCGACTTGGAATGGCGCTTCGACGGCCTCGACGCCATCGACGCCCTCGACAAACACGATCGTCAGGCGCCGGTCATCCTCGCGACCCAGGGGCACGGACTCGAGTTCGATCATCTCGATGAGGCGCGCTTGCGCGACGAGGTCGCCGGCGTCATCGCCAAGTCCGACGGATTCGCGACGCTCATGAGTGCGGTGCGCGCGGTGGCGCTCGGTCAGGGTCTCGGGGAGAAACCGCGGCCCTCGCGCAGGAGGCCTTTGTACGAGTTGTTCACGGGGCAGCGGGGTCATACCGCGGGACGTCTGGCGGGCGCGATCGCCTCCGGCAACGCGTCCGATGGTGCGAGCCTGGCCCGCGCGGCCAAGGTCTCACCCAACACGGCCAACAAGGTGACGAGTCACTACCTCGGTCCGATCATCTGTGAGCGCGGCGAGGAACCGCCGTCCTCACCGATGACGCAGGCGGCTGTCTACCGGTGGTGCGGTCTGCACGCGCGGTACCTGATCAGCTGGTGCCGCCGGCACGGACACTCGGACGTGCTGGGTCCGATGCCGGTTTGACCGAACAACGGTCGTGGAACCACTCGAGGATCTCCACACCGGCGAGAGCGCCGGTTTCGGTGGTGACGGTGAGCCCGGGCGTCGTCCACTCGAGCAGCTCGAGTTCGCCGTGGCGCGGCCGGATCGCGTGGTCGGCGAACTCGAGAAGGTCGGCGTCGAGCCACCCGTCCCCGGCCGCGTACAGCTCCGCGTCCGTTGCGATCGCGCCGTCGTCGACAAGGCGCCGGCGCACCTCGGCGATCGCCGCGGACTTGGTGACCGACCGGGGCGTCGCGTAGATCTTGCGACCCTGTTGCGAAGCCGTCCACCCGTGCGCCGCGCACCAGTCCTGCCAGGCAGTCAGGAATTCTCTCGGCTGGGCCGCCGGTTCGACGACGAGGTAGCAGAACAGGTCGTCGGCGACGCGCAGCGACTTCACCCAGGAATCGTCGACGCGGGTTCGGAGTTCGGTCAGTACCTCGTCGAGTGCTGCACCGGAATCGGCGACTGCACGCTCGACCCGGTGACGCCATTCCGGGTCGTCGGTTCCGTCGACGATAATCCGCCCGCCGTTGCTCGCCACGGCATACCGAAACGGCCCGCCGGGCAGCGCGATTCGCTCGTACTGCGCGGGCGTCCGGGTCGTCGTCGGGATCACCGGCACCCGGTCGGCGAGGCGGGAGAGGAGTTCGACGGCGGTCGTCGTCATGTACGACAGCGGGGCGTCGCGGTAGATCTCGACGCAGACGGTGTCGAGGGTCGCGAACTGTGCCTCGCCCATCGCCGGCCGCGAGTAGATCATCGTCCGGTCGAGGTCGGTGGCGACCAGAACGCTCACGCGTCCTCCTTGATCAATCCGACACACGAGTAGGCAAGACCGGGCGAGATTTCCACCGGCACTCCGCGTTCGGCGGCGAGCAACCGGATGTGGCGGTGTTCGGGCAGGTTGTCGGCCCGGACCAGGACCCGCCACGGCACCCGTCGCAGCAGCACCCGGGTCGTCTCGCCGACGCCGGGCTTGACCAGGTTGATCGACGACAGTCCGTAGTCGAGCTGGATCTGCTCGACCGAACGCCAGCCCGACCAGGTCGGTGTCCGTTCCTCCGGGGACAGGGCGGCGAGCGTGGCGGCGACGCGGTCGGCGACGGCGGGGAACTCGGCGCTCACCGCGTCGAGAAGCCGGCCGGAGACGTCGAACTCGGCCAGATGTCGATAGAACTTGGCGCCGTGGAACTCTCCCGGCCCGATGTGGTCGGCGTTGAGGACCGTACGCGACACCAGTCCTGACACGGTGGAGTTCAGGCATGCCGACGCGATGAGGAAGTCGTCGCGTGTGCCGAACAGGGTGGTGCAGGACCCGGGGTCGGCGAGTACCGCCAGCTCGTCGTGCAGGGCCGGGCGATCGGGCAGCTGTGCGTAGTCGGCCAGCGCCGCGGTGAGTTCGCGCTGGATCGCACCCTTGCCGGTCCAGCCGTCGACGAAGACGACCGATTCGGCGGGGTGACGTTCGACGATGTAATCCAGTGCGGCCTTGTCGATCCCGCGGTCGCGCACGATGGAGATCGTGTAATGCGGGGGCTCGATACCGTGGACGGACTGGATCCAGCGGCGGATCAGGATTCCGACGGGTGTCCCGGCTCGCGCGAGCGAAACGAGTGTCGGGGATGAACTCCGTTCGGCGAGGATCAGTTCGGAGACGACTCCGACAGCCTCGGCGAGTCGTTGCGCCGACGACGCCAGCGTCGCATGGAAGAGGTCCTGATATTCGCGACCCGGTTGGTACTCGATCGGCAGGGACTCGGCGTAGTGCGCCTTGCCCGACTGGATTCGGCGTTCCCGCTCGTGCAGGTCGCCCTCGAGTGCGATGTCGGAGAGATCCTTGAGCAGCCACGTCACCTCGTCGGGTGCATAGGAGCCGAAGTCGGGACCGCGGAGCGGAGGTGTGGACGTCACGGGTTGACCGCCTGTCGTGATGCGCGGAGTTCCGCCTGGTCGGTTGCCGGGAGGATCGCCAGTGTGACGGGATGGCCGGCGGCGGTGAGGACGTCCAGGAGGCCGCCGGGGGCGCGCAGATCGGGAGTGTCTGCCGGGGTGTCGACCACGACGACGACTTGCGGATCGGGCAGGGCGTCCGACGAGACGTTGTAGATGTAGCGCGGTGTCTCGGGATCGGATTCGGGTGCGAGGAAACGGAATCCCCGCCGCAGCGGGTAACCGGGCACGTCGTGGACCTGTGCAGGCGACCGGGTGGTCGTCTGGTAACCGGTGACGAAGCCGCGCTGCTCGAGGCCCTCGGCGATGCACAGCGGCGCGTACATCAGCTCCTCGTGTCCGACCACGACGACCGGCCGGTGCGCATCGAGACGCTCAGCGATGGTTGCGGCGGCGGCTTCGGTTGCCTCTCGGAACGGCCCCGCATCGGATCGTTCGAAACCGTGACGGCCACCGTCGGGTGTCCCCACCGGCCAGTCGAGGTCGAGCGTGGTGACGTCCGTGCGTTTGCGCGCAACGGGATTGAGCGTGCCTGATGTCAGACCCCACACGTCGTCGAGCAGAGTGGATGGCAGCGTGACCGAGCCGTGAGCCAGTGCGACGTAGGAGACCTCCACGCCGAGGTCGGCGGCCGCCTTCGCGCATTCGGCCCGCTGGTCGGGGCTGCGCATGTCGACGAGCGAGGCGACGACGAACCGTGTGCGCGGACGCGTCGCGACGATCGTCTCGATCGCACCCAGTGCCGTGGTACCGGTGGAGATCTCGTCGTCGACGAGGATCAGCGTCTCGTCCGGTGTGGCGGCGTCGAGGAAGCCCGGGTCGCTCGGTTGCAGCAGGTGGGTCGTGGCGTGGGAATGACCCTCTTCGAAGGTCCCCGACACGACCACGCCGGGCAGCTGGCGTCGCGTCGAATGCAGGTAACGGGATGCGGAGATCCGCTGGGCGACACAGTGGCCGAGGCCGGTCGCGGTCTCGGCGAAACCGAACACGATGGAGTTGCGCGCGGCGTCGGCGCCGATCTGCTCGATGATCGCCGCCCCGAGGTCGTCGGCCGCACCGCGAACGATGTGAGGGGGCGTGGGGATGTGCTTGCCGAGCACGGTCGAGACCAGTAGGTGGGCGCGCCGTTTGTTATGTCGCAGACCGAGGACGACGAGGTCGCGCAGATGGTGCCCGGCATACCCGGTGCCCTCGGACGCGACCTGCACGCCGAAGCGGGTGGTGACCCAGTCCGGTTCGCGGTCGGACGGCTCGTGGTTCACTGCGTTCACCGGGCCGCCGGTCCCGGAGCGGCGAGGGCGGTCAGGAGATCGACGAAACCGATGCCCTGGCGGGTCACGCCGAAAGCGGCGGCCCGGTCGATCACGCGCAGCGCCCAATTGCGATGTGGTTTCAGCTCGTTCATCTTGTTTCGGTACGACGATGCCCGGACACCGCCGGCTTCGCCGGCGAGGATGTCGAGCGCATCGTGATACTCCTCGTGGGTAACCGCGGACAGCGCGTGCACGGCGGCGACGTGGGCCGGATGGATCACCGTCTTGCCGTGGAGGCCGTTGGCGCGGTCGAGCGAGATCTCGCGCAACAGGCCGTCCATGTCCCTGCTGACCAGTTGCTGCCGGAAGTAGACGGCGTCGTTCTCGCGAAAAGGCGTGTGCCGCAACATCGGCTGGAACATGCGCTCGTGATCGGCGAAGTACTCCCACACCGGCCCGGTCACGACGAAGCCGGATTCGTCGGTGCGTCCGAGATGGTTGACGATGCCGGCGATCACGTCGGCGGCGACCCGGACGTCATAGATCGTGAGGTCGCGGTCGCGACGGATGCCGAAATAACCGCAGATGTCGGTGGCCCCGATACGAACGGCGAGTACGTTGGCGCGATGCGCGCTGAGGTGTGCGGCCAGGGCGGTGAGTTCGTCGTCGCGTGTCTCGCGGTGGACCACCGCGGCGGACTCCAGAACCGGCATGACCCAGAGGTGTTGTCCCAGTAGCTCGCTCGCCTGGACGACGGCGGCGAGCGCCTCTTCGGCGTTGGTGGAGTCGAACTTCGGGACGACGAAACCGGTCAGCGCGGACGGAGTGTTCGCGCCGGAAGGGGTCTTGAGCGCCCTGGCGATGCGCAGGATGCGGTCGGCCGATCGCGGACGGACGAAGAGGAGCATCGGCGCGCCGGGATTCTCCCCGATGTCGCGCAGGGCTGCGACCGCGTGGTCGATGGCGTCCGATTCGTCGTGATCGGCGACCGCGTCCTCGAGGTCGATGACCATGGAGATCACGCCCTCGGCCCGCCGCTTGCGGATGACCTCGACGAGATCGGGGCGGGTGGCGGGCACGTAGAGGGTGGCGCCGAGCGCGATCGCCAATCTCGGTGCGGGCCAGGTGCGATCGATCGCCTCCGGGTGCCGGAAGAACAGCTGCTCACGG
Source organism: Gordonia sp. GN26 (assembly GCF_054823965.1). NCBI lineage: Bacteria > Bacillati > Actinomycetota > Actinomycetes > Mycobacteriales > Gordoniaceae > Gordonia > Gordonia sp. GN26. The sequence continues at coordinate 37,490 of NZ_JSYC01000039.1, forward strand.
GTGGCAGGCCCCAAATGACCGAAATGCCGGATTGTTCCGGGTTCGAGCCCGGGATCGTCGTGGCGTGCCGTGGTGGTCATCGTGCGGCCACCTGTCCTCTCATCCGGGAAACTATCTCGCTGATCCGGTCGTCCACGGCCCGCAACTGGGTCAGATATCCCCAGTAGTCGGGGTGGACGCGATCGAGCTCCCCCTTCGCACGCTCGATCCGGTCGGCCTGAGCATCGAGTACCGAGCCCCATTCGTCAACCAGAGAATGGTTGACCGCGAAGCGTTGGGCGTCGCGGAGTCGGAAGCGGACGCCTCGTTCGGCGTCCTGCGGATCGGCGCGCACCTCGCGCAGGAGCCTCAGCCGATCCAGGGCGGCGTCGACCGCGGCCTCCGCGACGGACAGATCATCGCGGGCGGCGTCGGCCTGTTCGATTGCCTGGTCGGGTGCGTCGGCGAGCATTCCGCGCGCCGTCGAGATCGCCGTATCCGCATGGGCCAGACGCTCGTCGACGATGGTCTCGGTGCGCTCCAGGTCGGTGGAACAGTCCGCGCTGAACTCCCGGCGCAACGTCGAGAGCGTGTCGGGAACCTGTGCGCTGCGGGTCGCGATGGCGCTGCGTCGGGTTTCCACCGACCGGATGACCCGACGGGCGCGGTCGGCGAACGCGGGCGCCTCGCGGAGGAGGCTCTCGAGCCGCTGTGCCGACGTGATGACCGTCGCAGCCGCCGACTGCCGCTCACGGAGGGCTGAACTCTGCTCGAAAACTCTCAACGCCCGGTCGAGTTCGTCGGTGGCCCGGGTCACCGACTGCAGCCGGCCGATCGCCGGACCGGCGTTCTCCAGGGCCGTCATCGCCCGATGCGAGGCGACGCGCGCCTCGTGGTCCTGGGCGTTCGCGGTCTGCACCGCGGAACGGGCGCGTCGGAGTGCACCGGCGTTCGCCTCGGCGAAGCCGCGCATCGACGCGGTGACCGCCCGGAGGGCCTCGGTGGTGCGGTCGTAGTCCTGTTGCCGGACGCGCGTGCCCGCGGGCGGGGAGACCAGTTGGAGGTAGTCGGCGGTCACCTGGGCGTGCTGATCCCGGATCGCCGACCACGCCTCGCGCAGCTGCGAGCGCGGGTCGGTGGCGGCGACCACCGCGACCGCCGGATCGATTTCGGCGAGGACCGTCTCGGACTCCAGGAAGGTCGCTGTCATTTGTTCCGATGATGCAGGTGAGGCGGAATTCGTGCGTGAATCGTTGCCGAACCAACGACGTACGAAGTTTCCAGGCACGACACGATGCTATCGGCTAATTTCAACTCGGTATGAGGCCGGACCGATCGACTCACAGCTGAGCTCATCAGCCACCTCATGGCGCAGATGGATGCCGATCGGCGGCGGTGCCGTGATTCGGGGACGGCGTCGGGGAACACACGAGGGGGGCCGAGCGGCGGCCTCCCGGCGGCGCGAGAGAGGCACGTCGAATGCAGTTGGTACAACGATCCAAACGCGTGGTCGAGGCCAGGCTGAACAACACCGCGGTCCGCGCGATCAGCGGATCGATGGTGGCCTACGAGGGGCAGGTCGCGTTCAAGTCGGCCGGCTTCGGCGGTGGTGACGGCGTGCTCGCCGGTCTCAAGCAGCGGGCGACCGGTGAGGCGTTGTCCTTCATGGAGGCCTCGGGCAACGGCATCGTGTACTTCGCCCACAACGCGGCCGAGACGACGATCATCGAACTCAACAACGAGACGCTGCAGGTCGAGTCCCAGCAACTCATGGTGCTGAACGGGAACCTCCAGACCAACGTGACGTTCGCGGGTCTGCGCGGCGCGTCGTCGGGACAGGGACTGTTCACGACGACGGTCAGTGGACACGGCCAGATAGCCCTGCTGTCCAACGGTGGCCCGCTGATCCATCTGGAGGTGTCACCCCAGTACCCACTGGTCGTCGATCCGGATGCATTCGTGTGTGCCCGTGGGCAATTGAGCCAGTCCTTCGTCACCGACGTCTCCTGGCGCTCCGCCCTGGGGCAGGGTGGCGGGGAGGCCTTTTCGCTGCGGTGGGACGGCAGCGGAGTCGTGTCGATCCAACCGGCCGAGCGGTGAGGGTGAGGTAGCGAATGTTCACCAAGGTCAACAGCAAGATCGTCTCGGTCGACATCGGCCGCAGTGGTCCGATCGTCGCCCGCAAGGGCGCGATGCTCTTCTACAAGGGCAATGTCTTCTTCCAGCCGCACCAGGTCGGCGGTGGAATGGGCGGCGGCATGCCGGGATTGGGCGCGATGGGCGGCATGGCCGGCCGGATGCTCGCCGGCGAGCACGAGTCGACGATGATCGCGCAAGGCCAGGGCGAGGTGCACTACGGGTTCCTCGGGATCGAGGTCCACGTCGTCGATCTGGGCGCGGTCGGCGGCACCATCCGCGTCGAGGCGTCTCGGCTGCTCGCGTACGGGGCCGATCTGCAGGCATCGGTGGTCTCGGTCGCCTCCCAGGGAAGCAGCGTCGGCGGTGGTGGCGGAGGCGGTGGCCTCTTCGGTGCCCTGCGCTCCGCGGCTGCCGGTGTCGTCACCGGCCAGGGCATGTTCACGACGCAACTCTCCGGGGCGGGTTCGGCGGTGATCCTCGGTCACGGAGGCGTTTTCGAACTCGAGGTGTCGCCGAACAAGCCGCCGGTGACCGTCGACCCGCAGGCCTTCGTCGGCTCCGCTGGACAGGTCAACACCAACCTGCGTTCCACCGTCAGCTGGCGCAACGTAGGCCGGACCGGAGGCGAGGCAATGCAATTGGAGTGCTCCGGACAGGGCATCGTCTACGTGCAGGCATCGGAGGAGAAGCTGTGAGCCAACTCAACACCGTGTGGAATCCGATGACTCTGCCATCGGACGACAACGTCCCGGACAACAACTACTCGTTCTGCATCGATCTCACCCAGCCGTGGTTCATGTCCAAGGGCGCGATGATCGCCTACTACGGCCAGATGCAGTTCACCTCGCTCCAACAGGGATTGCAGGGCCAGCTGCTGCAGATGGTGGCGCAGCAATTTTCGGCCCCGCTGTACCTCGGTGACTATGTGGTCGCCGAGGGCCAGGGCAAGCTGATCATCGGCGACCGCGGTTACGACATCAACGCCTACGACCTCGAGGACGGCAACCTCACGATCCGTGCCTCGAATCTGCTGGCGTTCCAGCCTCAGCTGTCGCTGAACCAGTCGATCGTGCCCGGCTTCCTCACCCTGATCGGCACCGGCAAGTTCCTGGCGTCGTCGAACGGGCCGGTCATGTTCGTCGAGCCGCCAGTGCGCGTCGACCCCGAAGCGCTTGTCGGATGGTCGGATTGCCCGTCCCCGAGCCATCACTACGACCAGGCGTGGGTGAACAGCTTCATCGCCGCCGCCGGCCAGCGCTTCGGCATCAGCTCCGGCGAGGAACGACAGTTCGACTTCACCGGCGCCGGAACGGTTCTGGTGCAGTCGAGCGAGAAGGTGCGCGACGACTCGTCGGTCCTCCGCACAATCCAGGGCCAGCTGCCGGGCCTCTCGGTGCCGGGCCTGCAGCAGATCAACCAGCAGATCACCCAGCAGCTCACGCAGCACCAGGGCTGAGCACGACCCATACGACAACTGCGCCGCAGATCCCGGAAGGATCTGCGGCGCAGCTGTTTATTCAGTCGCGTACGAGCAGGTTTCGCGACCCGGCTCCGCTCCCTGAGGTGCAAGGAGTGTTGGCGGCCGCCTTCGACGCTCC
>NZ_JSYC01000156.1:0-413 GCF_054823965.1 Gordonia sp. GN26
GGCCGAGACTCGACACGACTCACCGGCGGCAGAGCAGGACGACGATCGGCCACCGCGGCAACCAGATCCCGCACTGACGGCGCATCGAACACATCCCGGATACCGACCTGCACACCCAACGCATCCGACACCCGCGCCACCAAACGCATCGCCGACAACGAGTTACCACCCAAATCGAAGAACGACTCGGTCACCGAAACCCGCTCGGCATCAAGCAAAGTCGCAAACACCGCCGCAACCCGCTCCTCGGCATCCGAAGCCGGAGCCACATACTCGACAGCCTCGAACACCGGCGCAGGCAACGCCTTACGATCCACCTTGCCCGACGACGTCAGCGGCATCACATCCAACCGCACCCACACCGACGGACGCATATACCCCGGCAACACCGACGCCACCGACTCGGCAACCAC
>NZ_JSYC01000157.1:0-767 GCF_054823965.1 Gordonia sp. GN26
TCCACATCCACATCAGCCGGCGCCACATACGCCACCAACTGCTGCCCACCACCAGACTCAGCCACCACCGCCGCCGCATGCACCACACCCGGCGCCGCCGCCACCGCAGCCTCGACCTCACCCAACTCCAGCCGCTGACCACGCAACTTCACCTGGAAATCGGTACGCCCCAAATACTCCAACTCACCCGAAGCATTCCACCGCACCAGATCCCCGGTCCGATACAACCGCTCCCCCGGCCCACCGAACGGATCAGCAACAAACCGCTCCGCAGTCAGATCCGGCCGCGCCGCATACCCCCGCGCCACCTGCACACCACCGAGATACAACTCACCCGGCACACCCACCGGAACCCGCGCCAACCGCGAATCCAACACCCGCGTCACCGTATTGGGCACCGGCGAACCAATCGGCACCACCGCATCACCGGCCTGCACCGAATACGCCGTCACATCAACCGCAGCCTCGGTCGGCCCGTACAGATTGTGCAAACCCACACCCGGCAACCGCGACAACAACCCGCCCGCCACCGCCGGCGCCAACGCCTCACCCGAAGCAAACACATACCGAAGCGACGTCAACCCGCCGAGCCGATCACCCAACACATCGACAAACGCCGACAACATCGACGGCACGAAATGCACCACCGACACCGAACGATCGACGATCACCTCGCGCAGATACTCCGGATCACCATGACGACCCGGCTCCGCGATCACCAACGGAACCCCGGCAACCAACGGCCAGAACAACTCCCACACCGACAC